>JAJYBX010000171.1 GCA_021778785.1 Acidobacteriota bacterium | reverse complement strand
GGCGGCATCGGGGCCGTCCGGAAGCTCCACCGGCGCCGCCGCCCATGGGGCCGGCCGGAGGCCCGAGGCTGCGCCCAGCCGCGCGAAGGGCACGCCGGTCTCCCGTTCCACCAGCTCCGCCAGCAGGCGGTAGTTGAGGTCGGAATAGGTGGCCAGGCCCGGCGTGGCGGGGCGGAGCAGAGGGTGGCCGGCGACGGGGTGGCGCAGCTGGTCGGCCACGGATTCCCCCGTGGAGGGTCGCCAGGGGGGCAGGCCGGAGCTGTGCGACAGCAGGTGCCGGACCGTCAGGGGCGCCTCCCGGTCGTGGAAGCCCAGAGCCCAGCGCCGGTCGGCGTCGAGATCCAGGAAAGCCAGGGCCAGCGGCGCCGTCACCAGCGGTTTGGCCAGGGAGGCGAGGTCGTAGAAGGGGCTCACGCCCGGCCCAGCTCCGCCAGGCTCTTCGTCACGGCCTTCTGCACCTGGTCGGCCACCCGCATGGCCTCCTGCCCTTCCTCCCAGGTGACGCCCTCGGTGCCGAGGCCGAGGCAGGCCGCGTGGAAGGCCTCGATCTCCAGGCGCAGGGGCTCTCCCTCCTCAATGTCGGCGTGCTCGGGGCGGACCTCCGGGCCCTCGGGGCCCATCACGAGGCGCAGCAGCTCCAGCTTCTGGGCGGCGAAGTCGAGGCTGGCGTATTCCTTGTCGCCGAAGGCGCGGAGCGTGCGTTCCTTCTTGCGGGCCACCCGGCTGGCGGTGACCGTGGCGAAGGCGCCGCCCTCGAACTTCAGGCGGGCGTTCACCAGGTCGGCGTAGGGGGTGAGCACGGGCACGCCCACGGCCTCCACATCCACCACGGGGCGGCCCACCAGGGCGCGGAGCAGGTCCAGGTCGTGGATCATCACGTCCATCACCACATCCACCTCCAGGCTGCGGGCGGGGAAGGGCGAGACGCGGACGGCCTCGAGGAAACGGGGCTTGAAGCCGCGGTCCCGCAGGGCGGCCACGGCGGGGTTGAAGCGCTCCAGGTGGCCCACCTGCGCCACCAGGCCGGGCTTCGCGGCACGGGCGGCGTACAGGGCCTCCAGCAGGGCGAGCCCCTCGTCGAGGGTGGCGGCCAGGGGCTTCTCCATGAGCACGTGCTTCCCGGCCTTCAGGGCCTGGATCCCCAGGGCGTGGTGGAAGCCCGTGGGCGCGGCGATCTGGACGGCATCGACCTCCGGAAGCGCCTGGTCCAGGGTGGCCAGCCAGGGGGCACCGAACTTCGCGGCGATCTCCGGGCCCCGGACCGGATCCGGATCCACCACCGCCGCCAGCACCGCCTCCGGTGCCGACGCGGCGATCCGGGCGTGATGCTGGCCCAGGTGCCCCACTCCCACGACGGCCACGCGCAACTTGGACATGGTGCCCTCCGAACGGATTGAGCCTAGCAGGGCTGCTACAGTGGGAGGCTCACACTCCGAGGCGACCATGAATCTGAAGATTGAAGCCGTGAATCTTGTCCGTTGGATCCATTTCGTGGCCATCGCCACGGGTGGGGGCGCCGCCGTCGTCGCGCTGCTGCTCTCCGGCTTCGAAGAGGGTCGCGAGGATCTGCGCGGCCTGGCCGCCACGGTGTGGGCCAAGGTCGTGGTCTGGGCCTTCCGCCTGGCGCTCATCGCCGGCATCGTCCTGCTGGTGATGATGATCCAGCACGGCCAGAACCCCTTCAAGAACGGCCACTACTTCCACATCAAGCTGCTGCTGGTGGTCATCCTGGTGGGCCTGTCCGAGATGGGGCCCAAGGCCCTGGCCATGGGGAAGCGGGGCACGGCCCTGCTCACCCTGGTGCTCTTCTTCGCCGCCAGCTTCGTCGTCTACAACAAGGCCCTCTTCGGCCAGGCCCCCAAGGCCGGCCCCGAGATCCCCGCCACCGCCGAGAGCGCCTTCCAGGCCCGCTGACAGTCGCCCTGAACGCATGACGGGGCGCCGATGGGCGCCCCGTCATGCGTTCAAGAGACTGAAGCCTGAGGACTCAGTCCTCGGGCTCCTCGTAGTCCGCGTTGTGCCGGGGGTCCCGCTCCGCGAGACCGCAAAGCGGGCGAGTGGGAGGATGATGCCGGGCGTCGTCCGATCGCGGGCCGCCAGAGACGCGTGCGGCCGGGAAACCCGGCCGCTCAGCGTCCGCCCGGAGGGCGTGGGGCACGGGACCTCAGTCCTCAGGCTCCTCGTAGTCCGCGTTGTGCCACACGTTCTGCACATCGTCGTTGTCTTCGAGGAGGTCCACCAGCTTGAGGAAGCTGGTGAGCTTGGAGCCGTCCAGGGCGGTGCTGGTGCTGGGGGCCATGATGAGCTTGGCCTCGATCAGGGGCAGCTTGGCGGCGTCCACGGCGTCCTTCACGGCCTGGTAGGCCTCGGGGCTGGTCTTGATGACCCAGGCGCCGTCCTCGTTGGCCACGTCGTCGGCGCCGGCCTCCAGGGCCACCTCCATGACCTTGTCCTCGGAGACTTCGGGCTCCACCACGATCTGGCCCTGCTTGCTGAACAGGTAGGCCACGGAGCCCTGGGCGCCCAGGTCGCCGCCGAACTTGGCGAAGTAGCTGCGGACCTCGGGCGTGGTGCGGTTCTTGTTGTCGGTCATGGCCTCGATCATCACGGCCACGCCGCCGGGGCCGTAGCCCTCGTAGACCACTTCCTCGTAGGTCACGCCCTCCAGCTCGCCCGTGCCCTTCTTGATGGCCCGCTCCCAGTTGTCCTTGGGCATGTTGCTGCCCTTGGCCTGGTCCACGGCCAGCCGCAGGCGGGGGTTGCTGCCCACATCGCCGCCGCCCAGGCGCGCGGCCACGGTGATCTCCTTGAGGATCTTCGTGAAGATCTTGCCGCGCTTGGCGTCAGCGGCGCCCTTCTTGTGCTTGATGGTGGACCATTTACTGTGGCCTGACATGGCTGCTCCAGGGGATGACGGGAACGGAAACGGGGATCAGCCCCGCAGGGACCGGCGGGAGACGCGGGCGAAGGGGGGCGCCTCCTGGCGGATCATGGGCCGCTCGAGGAGGAACTGGTACCACTGCTCACCGTAGACCTTCATCTTGAGGGCCTTGCCGTTCTGGAGCAGGTTGCGGTTGGTGATGAGGCGCTCGTCGCCCTTGCAGACGCCCAGCCCCTTGTTGAGGATCTCGATGGCCCGGTCCCGCTCGCCCATCTCCACCAGCACGTAGGCGTAGGCGGCGTAGAGCAGGCTCTCCTTCTTGCCGGTCTTGAGGGCCAGGTCGAACGTCTCCTTGGCCTTCTTCCTCTCCCCCCGCTTCCACTGCAGGATGGCGAGCATGGCCTTGGCGATGTAGTGCTGCATGGAGGCGGAGGCGAGCAGGGGCTCGGCCTCGTCGTTCTTCTTGCGGAGGTACTGCACCACGCCGATCTGGCCGTCGATGCTGCCCTTGACCAGGAACTGGCGCGGGGCGAGGCGGTAGCCTTCCCTCATGGTTTCGATGGCCTTGTCGAACTGCTGGCGCTTGAGCAGCTCACCGGCGCGGGAGAAGATCCCCTCCAACTCGTTCTGGACCTTGCGCCCGAGCCAGATGAAGAGCGCCACGCCCGCGATGACGCCGACGGGCACGCTGATCCACAGGCTGATGTGGAGCAGGCTGGAGAGCAGGATCACGGCGAGGGCAGCGCCCAGGCCGAGCAGGAGGTTGATCACGGAGGCTCCGTTCGGGCGGCCCGCAGGCGGGCCAAAGGGCCATTTTATCGGCCTCCGGGGCTTTCCGCCACGCTCAGCTCAGGCGATGACCCCGCTGCGCGCCGGAGCGGAACGCTTCCGGCGGATGGGGCGCCGGGCCGGAGCCGCAGCGGCCTCCTTGCGGGGGCGTCCAGGACCGCGCTTGACAGCGATCTCCTTTGCCGCCTTGGGGGCCTTCCGGACCTTGGCCTTCTTCTCCTTTTTCACGCGCTCCTTGCGGACCAGGGCGGCGGCGGCGCGGCCGGTGACCACCACCCGGCTGCCGTCCTTGAGCTTCTTGACCTTGCTGCCGGGCTTACGGCCCCGCTTGAGGGTCATGGAGAGGGGTTCCTCTTCGAGAAGGTCCCGTTCGATCTGGGCCTGGAGCGCCATCATCTCCCCAGCGTCCTTCTCATGGTCATAGCCGCAGAGATGGAGGAACCCGTGGATCACGAGGGTCTCCACTTCACGGCGGCGGCTGACCCCGAACTTCTTGGCCATTTTCTCCGCGGTGGGCAGGCTGATCACGATGTCGCCGAGGTGCGGGAACGCGCCCTGCTCCGGCGAGGAGGGGAAACTGAGCACATCGGTCGTGGCGTTTTTTCCGCGATGTTCACGATTGAGTTTTCTCATGCCGCGATCATCGACGTAAGTGAGCGAGATGCCCTGTGCACTCGGCGCGAGCCGATCCCGGAGGCCGTTCAGCAACTTTCCCAGCGACTGTTCGCCAGGCCCGCGCATTTTGCTTCGGCTGGACCAGTCGATCATGAAGGGAACCGTGGTCTGATTCATGGCCAACTCCATGGCAAGATCAAAGAAAGGGACCCCATCATCGATCCTTTTCCGAAGATCGTCAATGACCTGTTTCTAGATGCAGGATTTGCATCCATGTTCACCTTCCAAAGTTTAGACAGTGCCTCCTCTAAATCCGACAAAAAAAAGTTCGAGGTGATGAATTCAGAGGACAAAGGCGTGACATTCACGGGAATCAACCCCCAAGGGGCCGGCCCTGGCATGCTGGGGCCATGGCCTTGCCGCTGCTCCCCGCCCATCTCAAAGCCCCCCTGGCCCGGTATCTGGAACTGCTGGACCGGTGGAACCGTACCCATGCCTTGACGGCCCTTCCGCCCGAGGCGCGCCGGGAGGAGCTGCTCCTGGATGCCGCAGCCCTCCTGCCCTACCTGGAGAGCCTCCCCGCCGGGGCCCGGGTGGCCGACCTGGGCACGGGAATGGGGAGCCCGGCCGTGGTGCTTGCCCTGGCCCGGCCAGACCTCACCGTGCTTGGCGTGGACGCTTCGGCCAAGAAACTGGCCTTCGTCCGGCAGGCGACGTTGGAACTGCCTGTTCCCAACCTCCGCCCCGTCCTTGGGCGCCTGGAGCAGCTTCCGCCGCTGGAGGCGGATCTCGGCGTGGCGAAGGCCCTGGGCTCCCTCGGCCAGCTGGCCGCGTGGTGGACCCGCCACGGACGCGAGGGGGCTCCCTTCCTGGCCCTCAAGGGGCCGGAGTGGGACCGGGAGCCCCTCCCCGAAGGCTGGACTGCCGAACCCCATCCCTATGAACTGCCGACCCGCGGCCGCCGGGTGGTGTTGGTGCTCCGCCGGGCATGAAAAGGGCCCCCGGAGCGGGGGCCCT
>JAJYBX010000170.1 GCA_021778785.1 Acidobacteriota bacterium | reverse complement strand
ACCGACGGCGTGCTCTCGCACCTCCTGGATGGCCAGGACGAGGCCCGGCCCCGCTGGACGGACTACTTCGATCTCATCGTGGTCAGCAGCCGCAAGCCCGGCTTCTTCACCGAGACCGCCGAGGCCGCGCCCCTGGAGGGCCGGCCCCGCTGCTTCTCAGGCGGCCATGCGGCCTGGCTGGAGAACCAGCTCCAGGCGGAAGGCGAGCAGGTGCTGTATGTGGGGGACCACATCTACGGCGACGTGCTGCGCTCCAAGAAGAACGCCTCCTGGCGCACCCTGCTGCTGGTCCCGGAACTGGAGCGGGAACTGAAGCTGCTGGAAGCCAAGGCCGGCGACCTGCGGGAATCGCTGCGGCTGGAGACCCTGCGGCGGCGCACGTTGCGCCGGGCCTCCGTACTCTTCGACCAGTGGAAGCGGAACCGGGTCCGGCGGCATGTGCTGGGCCCCCGCCTCAGCCCCGAGGCCACCACGGCCCTGGATCATGAGGCCGCCCACCTGGCCGCCAGCGCCGAGGCCCTCCAGCGCCGGGCGGAGCTGCAGCTCATGGAGCTGGACCGGCTCACCCGGGAGATCGAGGCGACCTTCAACCCCATGTGGGGGCCCATCTTCCGGGACCGGGACGAGCAGACCCGCTTCGCCGACCAGATCCAGCAGTACGCCTGCGCCTACACGGGGCGCGTGGCCAACCTCTACATGTACGATCCGGCCGCCACGGTCTACGCCCCCGTCCCCGCCCTGCCTCACGAGCGGGTGCCGCTGGGCTGAGCGGGCCGGCCGACCTCCCTCACCACCCGGTGCGTGGCCCTGGCCTTCGCCAGGACGTGCTTGATGGCGTCCACGGTCTGGTCCTGATCCGCCTCCGTGAGGCCGGGCCAGAGGGGCAGGCTCATCAGGCGCTCCCCGCTCCATTCGGTGTGGGGCAGCCCCTCCTTGGGCAGGTGCCGGGGATGGGCGGCGTAGAAATCCCGGTACCAGGGATGGATGTGGGCCGGCCGGTAGTGGATGCCGGTGCCGATGTTCTCCTCCTTCAGCGCCTCCACGAAGGCATCGCGGTCGAGGCCGGCCTTCTCCGGGTGGAGCCGCGCCACGAAGAGGTGGAAGCAGTGGCCGTGGTCGGCGTCGCCTTCCCAGGGCAGCATCAGCTCCTCGACATCCTTCAGCAGCTCCAGGTAGCGCCGGAACAGCACGCCCCGCCGGGCGTTGAAGCCATCCAGCTTGGGGATCTGGTGGATCCCGATGGCCGCCTGGAGGTCCATGAAGTTGGCCTTGCGGGCGGGCTCGTACACCTCGGTGTGCGGACTGCCCTCCTTGGCGAACCGCTTCCAGGCGTCCCGGTCGATGCCGTGGAAGCGCAGGCGCTTGATGCGGCTCTCGTACTCGTCGTTGAAGAAGGCGATGGCGCCGCCCTCGCCGGTGGTCATGTTCTTGTTCGGGTGGAAGCTGTAGACGCTCATGACCGAGCGCGGATCGCCGCCGATCTTCGTGCCCTTGTAGTGCGCGCCCATGGCCTGGGCCGCGTCCTCGATGACCCAGAGGCCGTGCTTCTCCGCCACGGCCCAGATCGCCTCCATGGCGCAGGGAAGGCCCGTGAGGTGGACCGGGATGATCCCCTTGGTGCGGGGCGTGATGGCGGCCTCGAGCTTCGCCGGATCGAGGTTCAGGGTCTTCGGATCGATGTCCACCAGCACGGGCACGCCGCCCTGCAGGACCACCGTGCTGAGGGTGCTCACCCAGGTCAGCGAGGTCGTGATGACCTCGTCGCCCGGCTGGAGGCCCAGCACCTGCATCGTGATCTCCTGGGCCGTGGTGGCGCTGTTCATCACCAGGCAGTGGGGCACCCCGTTGTAGTCCTGGAGGGCCTCTTCGAACTTCGCGGACTTGGGCCCCGTGGTGATCCACCCGCTGTGGATGGTGTCGATGATCTCCGCGATCTCCTCCTGGCCCACCATGGGGCGGGTGAAGGGGAGGAACTGCGGGCGGCGGACGTAGGACATGGGGGCTCCGGACACGGATCCCCATTCTCCCATATCGCGGCGCAGAGCTCCGCCCTCAGGCGATCGGCACGGTGATCCGCATGGTGGTGCCGAAGCCGAGCCCCTCGCTGTGGAGGCTGATGGTGCCGCCCATCATCTCCATGAGGTGCTTGCAGATCACCAGCCCCAGGCCGGTGCCGCCGTACTGCCGGGCATGGCCCCCCTCGGCCTGGGCGAACTTCTGGAAGAGCCGCGTCTGGGCCTCGGGGCTCACGCCGATGCCCGTGTCCACCACGCTGAGGACCAGGTGCCCCGGCCGGCGCTCCACCTGGGCGCTGACGCTGCCCTCCTTCGTGAATTTCAGCGAATTGGAGAGCAGGTTCAGCAGCACCTGCTTGAGGCGGCTCGGGTCCACCATCACCTCGGGCAGCTCCTCGGCGTCGGGCCAGGACAATTCCACCTCCGGCTTGCGGGGATAGGCCTCCGCGATGGGCTTCACTTCCTCGATCAGGGCGGCGAGGCTGACGGGCTCGACATGGACCTCCAGCCGGCCTGATTCGATCTTGGCCAGGTCCAGGATGTCGTTCAGCAGGCCCAGGAGGTGCTGGCCGGAGGAGTAGCTGTCCTGCAGCATGGAGCGCATCTCCTCGGCGTCATCGTAGAGCCCGTCCATGACGAGCCGCGTGAAGCCGAGAATGCCGGTGAGGGGGGTGCGCAGCTCGTGGCTGGTGAGGGCCAGGAACTCGCTCTTGAGCTGGTCCGCCTCGCGCAGGGCGGCGTTGACCCGCTCCAGCTCCAGGGCCTGCCGCTGCAGGGCGTCCCGCTGCTCCGAAAGATCGCGGAACAGCCAGGCGTTGTAGAGGGACACCGCCGTCTGGCGCTGCAGGATGGAGATGGAATCCAGGTCCTCGTCCTCCAGCTTGCGGTCGGAGGGCATGGCCAGGATCGCGAAGCCGAGGAGCAGGAGCTGGTGCTCGAAGGGCACGAAGTAGAGGGGCGCGCCATCCGTCCCCCGGAGGAGCCGCAGGGATTCGACGCCGCAGACCGGATCCAGGAACTGGCTCTGGAAGAGCACCAGGGGCACTTCCGGGAAGGGGTTCGGTGCCGGCAGCCGGAGGGCGGACCACTCGGGCCGGGAAAGGCCCGCGCCCTCCCGGGGGACGTAGCCGCCGCCGCCGTCCTCCAGGGTCCAGACCACGCCGCGCCGGCACTGGAACTCCTGGGCCAGGACGTCCAGGACCACGCTGGCCACCTGGCCCCCCTTGGAGGTGGCGGCCAGGATCTCCGACACATGCTGGAGCACCTGCATCTGATGGGAACGGCGGCCCAGGCGGGCCCGGAGGTCCCGGGACTCGTGCATGGCCTGGGTGAGCTGCCGCTGGGTCTGCATCAGCTCCGCCAGCAGTTCGGCCCCCTGGGGACGGGCGGCCTGCCCCTGCGGCAGCTGTTTCGGGCCGGAGCTGGCCTTGCCTGCGGGGGGCTGGGGTCCGGATGGCGGGGGGGTGGAGGCCATGGCCTCCAGGATGGCGGGTGCCGGCATCGCTGCCAAGGGCCGCGATTTGGGGCAAGAATGGACCGATGCCGCTCGATTCGAAGGCCGTCTCCGTCCAGAAGATCATCTTCCTCTCCGTCACGCTGGTGGTCTGCCTGCTGGTGGGCTGGTGGATCACCCTGCAGATCCGGGAGTCGAAGGCCCTCCAGGAGGCCAACGTCGAGAACCTCAAGGCGGGCCGGGCCATGGCCTGGCAGATGGACAGCCTCCGGCTGCTGGCCATCACCTACCAGCCCGATCCCGCCTCGCGGCCCGGCGCCATCGAGGGCCGGATCCTGAAACTGCCCAGCCTGCAGGAGCGGAAGTGGGCCATCGAGACCCTCTACCCCCACGTGGCCGTGGTGCCGGCCCCGCTGGCGGAGGATGATCCCCCCCTGCTGGACAAGGCCGCCTACCTCACCCTGCGCCCCGAGCCCCTGCGCGCCATCGAGAAGGCCCGCCGCACGGACATCATCCGGGCCGCCTCCGAGGGCAGCTTCCTGGCCCTGGTGGTGCTCTTCGGCTTCGGCCTCGTCTACCGCAAGCTGGCGGAGGAGATGGACCTCAAGCTGCGGCAGCACAACTTCATCGCCGCCGTCACCCACGAGTTGAAGACGCCCATCTCGGCCCTGCGGGTGTGGACCGAGACCCTCTTCTCGAGGTCCCTCTCGGAGGAGCAGCGGACCCGCATCCACGGCCTGATGGACCGGGATCTGGAGCGCCTCACCGAACTGGTGGGCAACCTCCTGGATGTCGCCCGGGCCGAGGCCGGGAGCCTGGAGCTCCACCCGGAGCCCCTGGAACTGGGGCCCTGGGTGCGCACTGTCAGCGAGGGCATGGACCAGCGCCTGGGCGCCGGTGCCCTCGGGCTCCAGCTGGAGCTGGCCCCGGCCGTGTGGGCCCGGGTGGACGCCAAGGCCCTGGCCACGGTGCTGGAGAACCTCCTGTCCAACGCCTTCAAGTACGCCGCCGAACCCCGGCGGACCATCGTCACCCTGGGCGAGGACGGCGAGGAGGCGGTCCTCGTCGTGAGCGACCGCGGCCATGGCATCGGCCCCAAGGATCTCTCCCGCCTCTTCCAGCGCTTCTACCGCGCCGGCGACGAGATGACCCGGCAGGTCCCCGGCACCGGCATCGGCCTGTTCCTCGCCCGGGAGATCGTCCTCCGCCACGGGGGCACCCTGCAGGCCGCCAGCCGGGGCCACGGGCTGGGCTCGGCCTTCACCCTCCGGATCCCCCGGATCCGGCCCCCCGGGGATGAAAGTGTCGCGACAGGGTAGTATCGAGACTCACCCTCTGGAGTCTCCTTGCCCCTCCAACCCGGCGAACGCCCCGAGGCCCCCCTGGTCCGGCAGGCCAGCGGGGGGGATTCCGAGGCCTTCGAGGATCTGGTCCGGCCCCACCTGGGGATGTTCTTCCGGGTGATCGAGCGGATCCTGGGGAACGAGGCCGAGAGCCAGGACGCCCTCCAGGACGCCCTCCTCACCCTGCACCGCGAACTGCCGGGCTTCCAGGGCGCCAGCCGCTTCAGCACCTGGGCCTACCGCATCTGCGTGAACCAGGCCCTCATGGCCCGCCGCAAGCGGATCCGCCGCCGGGAGGACGCCCTCGAAGATCTGATGCCACGTTTCCAGGACGACGGGCATCACATGGACATGGATGCGGTCCTCGCCTGGAGCGAGGAGGCGGAGGCCCTGGTGCGAGCGGAGTCGGAGGAGCTGAAGGCGAGGGTGCAGGCGGGCCTGGACCGCCTGTCCGACGACCAGCGCGCCGTCTTCGTCCTCAAGGACCTGGAGGGCTGGGACTCCGACGAGATCAGC
>JAJYBX010000169.1 GCA_021778785.1 Acidobacteriota bacterium | reverse complement strand
GGCGGCTTCCCGCAGGTCGCCGGGGATGGCCATGGCGCCCGCGATGACGTTGAACAGGATGTACCACTGGGTGCCCAGCAGCATGAGCAGGATGCAGCCGTAGTTCAGGCCCACCCCGAAGGTGGCGAGGACGCCGATCACCACGGGGAAGAGCATCGGGGCGGGGAAGGAGGCCGCCACCTGCACCACCGGCTGCAGCACCTTCGAGAGCCGGGGCGAGAGGCCGATGGCCAGGCCCGCGGGCACGGCCCAGAGGGTGCCCAGGAGGGTGGAGATGAGCACGCGGCTGAGGGTGAGGCCTCCGGCCTTGGCCAGGTCCCACCACCGGGCGCCGGGGATGGGCCGCAGGAAGGCGACGAGGTTGATGGCGGACCAGGCCGCCACCACCACCAGCGCCACCAGCCCGGCGTTCGCGAGCCAGCGCCCTCCCCGGAGGCGGAGGGTCGAGGCCGGCGCCCGGCCCGGCTTCGGGGCGCGGGGGCGGGCCGTGGACTTCCGGTGGACGCGGCGGGCCTCCAGCCAGCGGATGAGGCGGGAACGGCGGAACAGCTTCAGCAGCCAGCTCCGGGGCGCCTCGCCCTGGGCCGTCTCCTCCACGCGGAAGCGCTGGGCCCAGACCACCACGGGCCGCCAGAGCACCTGGTCCAGGAACACGATCATGGCCACCATCGCGAGGATGGCGTAGACCATGGCGGGCCGGTTGCCCTGCTCCACCGCCACGCTCATGTACGAGCCCAGGCCCGGCAGGCGGAAGTCCTTGTCGCCGAGCTTGAAGGCCTCCGTGATCATGAGGAAGAACCAGCCCCCGGCCATGCTCATCATGCTGTTCCACACCAGGCCGGTGGTGCCGTAGGGCAGCTCCACCCACCGGAACCGCTGCCACCAGTTGAAGCCGTACACCGTGCCCGCCTCCTGCATGTCCTGGGGCACGGACTTCAGCGAGTGGTAGAGGCTGAAGGTCATGTTCCAGGCCTGGCCCGTGAAGATCATGAGCACCGCGGCCAGTTCCAGCCCCAGGTTGCTGCGGGGGAAGATGGCCACCAGCGCCAGCACCAGGCCGGGCATGAAACCCAGCACGGGGATGCTCTGGAGGATGTCCAGCAGGGGGATGAGCAGCTTCTCCGCCCGGCGGTCCTTGGCGGCCCAGAAGGCATAGACCAGGGTGAAGCCCAGGCTGATCACATAGGCCACCAGGCCCCGCATCATGGAGAAGAAGGTGTACTTGGGCAGGGCCCAGGGGGACAGGTCGATCTCCACCAGGGGGCGGTGGATGCCGGTCCACTGGCGGCCCATCATCACCAGCCCGTAGAGGATGGCGGCGCCGGCCACGAGGACGAAGAGATCGACCCAGCGGCGGCGCTTGAAGGGGAGGAACAGGGCATTGGCCTGTCCCCACACGGTGTCGAGGAAGCGGTGGATCATGGCCGGTCCGGAGGAGGGGATGCGCCGCGCCGGTGCGGGCCGCCATCCGGGTCAGGGGCGGGGGAAAGGGGAGCCGCGGGAGCCGCCTCAGCGGGCGGCGCGACTCGACGGAGGTTCAGCGAGGTCGGTCTGTCGTCCCATCGCAACCTCCTTTCCGGCGCCAGGGCCAGAGGCAGTCTGCCCCGTGGGTCGGGGCCGGGTCAACCGTGTCTGTACAGGGGGGCCCCTTTTCGGCCGATTCGCGTCACCATGGGGGCCCACCCTGGAGGAGAGACCGTGCCGGAGCCCCGCCGTGGCCACCCCTGAGGAGCGGCTGCTGGCCCTGGCCGTGGCCCGGGGGCTGGTGGAGCCGGAGGAGGCCCGGGGCGCGCGCCTGGATGACCTGCTGTCCTCCGGGCGGCTGGCGGAGGCGGACCGGGCCCTCCTGGCGGAGGACCTGGAGACCTTCTCAGGGAGCCACTGGTCCGTGGACATGACCGGGCCCGCCCCGGGCGGATCCGCGGGCTCCGAGGCGCCCACCTTCACCGGCCTTCCGGAGGCCAGTTCCGAAGCCCTGGCGGGGATCCGGGCCTCCCGGGCCGAGGGGCTCTTCCGGGCGCGGAAGGTGGCGCACTGGGGGCGCTACGAGTCCCTGGAACTGGTGGGCGAGGGGGGCATGGGCCGCATCTTCCGGGCGGAGGATCCCAAGCTGCGCCGGACCGTGGCCCTGAAACTCCTGCGCCGGGATGACCCCGAGCTGCTCCAGCGGTTCCTCCAGGAGGCCCAGCTCCAGGCCCGGGTGGACCACCCCAACGTCTGCCGGGTGTACGAGGTGGGCGAGTGGCGGAGCCAGCCCTACATCGCCATGCAGTACGTCCGGGGGGAATCCCTGCGCGAGGCCGGGGCCGGCCTGCCGCGGGAGACCCTGCTGGAGCTGATGGTGCAGGTCTGCGAGGGGGTGCATGCCGCCCACCGCGTGGGACTGGTCCACCGGGACCTGAAGCCCGCGAACCTGATGGTGGAACGGACGGAGGAGGGCGGCGTCCGGGCCTGCGTGCTGGACTTCGGGCTGGCCCGGGGCCAGGAGGGGGGCGGCGTCACCCAGACCGGCCACGTCATGGGCACCGTGAGCTTCATGTCCCCGGAACAGGCCCGGGGCGAGTCGGGCCAGCTCGACCGCCGCTCGGATGTCTACGCCCTGGGGGCGACCTTGTACACGCTGCTGGCGGGCCGTCCGCCCTTCGAGGGCGAGGGGCTGGACTGCATGGCCCGCATCGCGAAGGACGACCCCGTGCCGCTCCGGCGCCTCGTGCCCGACCTCCCGGCGGACCTGGAGACCGTGGTCCTCACCTGCCTGGAGAAGGATCCCCGCCGCCGCTATCCCACCGCCCGGGCCCTGGGGGAGGACCTGCAGCGGATCCTGGACGGGGAGCCCATCCAGGCGCGCCCGACGACCCGGCTGGAGCGGGCCGTGCGCTGGGGGCGGAAGCGGAAGGCCACCGTGATCGCGGCGGGCCTCGTCTTTGCGACGTCGCTGGTCTTCGGTGGCTTCGCCGTCCGCGAGCGCATCCGGGCCCGGGAGCAGACGGCCTACGCCCAGCGCTTCGCCCAGGAGGCCGAGCGCATCGAGGCCCTGGCCCGGTACCTCCGGCTGCAGCCCGCGCGGGATCTCCGCACAGATCAGGCCGATCTCCGCGCACGGGTGGGGAGCCTCCAGGCCGAGGTGAAGGCCGCGGGGACCCTGGCCGAGGCCCCCGGCGCCTACGCCCTGGGGCGCGCCCACCTCGCCCTGGACGAACCCGCCGAGGCGAAGCAGGAGCTCGAGCGGGCCTGGTCCCTGGGGTTCCGGACGCCGGAGGCGGCCCACGCCCTGGGCCGGGCCCTGGCCGCCCTCTACCAGGTGGAAGTCGGAAAGGCCTACGGCCTGCCGGATCCGCAGATGCGGCAGCGCCGGATCGCGGAACTGGACCGCACCCTGCGCGAACCCGCCGTGACCTGGCTGCGGCAGGGGGCCGCCGCCTCCCTGGAACCCCCGGCCTACCGCGAGGGCCTCCTCGCCCTCATGCAGGGGGATCCCCGCCGGGCGGTGGACCTGGCCCAGCGCGCCCAGGACCAGGCCCCCTGGTTCTACGAGGCCCTGCGCCTGGAGGCGGAAGCGGAGATCGCCCAGGCCCACGCCCTGATGGACCCCCGGGCGGCCGACACCCTGTTGGCCCGGGCCGGTTCCCTGCTGGCCCAGGCCGAGGCCCGCGCCCCCTGCGACGTGGACCTGCTGCGCCTGGAGATGCGGCAGCGGCAGGAGGCCATCGCCCTGAACTGGCAGACGGGGGCGGATCCCCGCCCACTCGTCCAGGCCGAACTTGACGTGGCGGATCGCTGGGCCTGGTTGGAGCCAGCCGCCGCCCCGCCCGTGGCCTGGCGGGCCCGGGCCCGGGCTGAGGAGGCCCGGTTCCTGTCCCAATTGGACCGCGATCCTGAACCCTGGCTGTCCCAGGCGGGCCGGGACGCCGAAGAAGCCCTCCACCGGGATCCCCGGGACCTGGATGCCCTCACCGCCCGCGCCGCCGTCCTCCGGACCCAGGGCTTCCAGCTGCTGAACGAGGGGAAGGATCCCACTGTTGTCCTGAAGGCCGCGGCGCGGGCAGCCGAGGAGGGCCTCCGGCTGGACCCCGCCCAGATCATCCTCATGAACATCCGGAGCGCGGCCCTGCTCACCTGGATCCGGGTGGCGGGCCAGCGGGGGACGTATACCCGCCAGGAAGCCCTGCCCTTTCTGGAGGAATCGCGGCGCCTGGCCCAGGCCCATCCCTCCGAGCCCTATTACCAAGTGAACCTTGGCGGGGTGGCCCAGGCCATGGCCGGGGCGGCCCTCTACACCGGCGGGGACCCCCGCCCCGAAGCGCGGGAGGCCATCCTGGCCTATCAGGCCGGCCTGAAGGCGCAACCCCACCATGTCGGCTTCCACAGGGGCGTGCTCATCGGACTGGCAGACCTCGCCATGGCCCAGGCCCGCGATGGGGAGGATCCATGCGGGGTCGTGGCGGAGGCGCGGGGGGCCTTCCGGACCGCCCGCACGGCCGGGGTTCCACTTCAATCTCTGGCACCCTACCTCGCCCAGGCCCTCACGGCCGAGGCGGCCTGGAGCCGGTCCAAGGGCAAGCCTGTCTCACCGGTCCTGGACGAGATCGACCGGCTTGCGCCGCTTCTGGCCGGTGCGGAGGAGGATGCGGATCTGGTGGCGGGCATCCGGCTGAAGGCGCTGTCGCTTCGCATCGAAGCTGGGCCGCCGGCGCAGGCCGCCGCGGCCCGTGTGGCGGGACGGGGTCCGGCGGGGTTCCTGGCGCGGCGCGGTTCCATGGATCCGGCCGCGTGGGCCGGGCTCGCCGCCTTCGAACGGGCCTGCGGCAACGGGGAGGCGGCCTCAAAGGCCCTCGCCCATGCGAAGGCCTTGGATCCCGCCTGGCGTGCCTACTAGCCGTTGACCACGTTGACCATGCACTTGCAGAGGTAGGCCGGGGCGGTCCCGTCCTCCTTGGGGAGGTTCCAGAGGCGCTCGATGAGCTCGGGCGTCATGAGGATGTCCTGGCTCTTCCCGAGGAGCTTGGCGGCCTGGGGGAAGCGGCGGAGGAAATCCTCCCGCGTCATCCGCTTGCCTTCGGCGGGGCCGCCCTTCTCGTAGAACTTGCCGAGGATCTTCACCCCGCGGTCGCTCCAGGCCAGGGCGTCGCACTCGATGGGATCCAGCGTGTGGGTGCGCGTGGTGCCGTCGGGCATGAGGACATTCAGGGTGATGCCCGTGATCTTGGGGCGCTTCGGGGTCGTGCGGGTCGCCATGGCGTCTCCGGAGGGTGGGTGGGGGGATCTGGGGCCGGGCTCAGGGCCGGGGCACGGCCTGGAGGAGCTGGGCGATGGCCTGGTCGGTGGTGGCGCCGTCGGCCTCAC
>JAJYBX010000168.1 GCA_021778785.1 Acidobacteriota bacterium | reverse complement strand
GGGCTCGCGACCGCGCCGCCTCAGCAGGGCAGGTGGAGGGTGAAGCTGGTTCCGAATCCGGGCTGGCTCTGGGCGCGGATCTGGCCCTGGTGGGCGGCGACGAGGCGCTGGACGATGGCCAGGCCCAGCCCGAAGCCCCGCTCGGCGTCGCCGCGCTCGGTCTGGCGGAAGGGATCGAAGACGAAGGGCAGCTTGTCCGGGGGGATGCCGCGCCCGGTGTCGATGACGCCGATGCGGAGGAAGCGGAGGCCGGACTCCACGCCGGAGCCGAAGTCCTGGGCGGCCTCCAGGCGGACGGCGCCGCCCCGGGGTGTGAACTTGAGGGCGTTGTCCAGCAGGTTGTGCAGGACGCGGTCGAGTTGGGCCCGGTCCCCGCGGATCTCCGGCAGGCCCTCCGGGAAGTTGGCCTGGAAGTGGAGGCCGGACTCGGCGGCCCGCAGCTCGTAGATGGCGGCGAGGCTGCCCAGCCAGTGGAGGGGATCGATCGGTTCCAGGTCCAGGGGCACCTGGCCGTGCTCACTGCGGTGCAGCTCCAGCATCTCGTCCAGGAGGTGGCGCACCTGGTTGAAGCTCTGTTCGGCCTGGGCGACCAGGGCGGGCCTCGGGACCACCCCCTCCTTGAGGGCATCCAGCATCAGGCCCACGCCGGCAAGGGGCGAGCGGATGTCATGCACCAGCATGGCGGTGAAGTTGGCCTTGAGGGTGTGGACTTCCTTCAGCTTGAGGTTGGCGTCCAGGAGGGCCTGGTTCTGCCGCTCCAGGTCCTTCTGCAGGCGCCCGAGGCTGACGTGGTGCTCCACCCGGGCCAGCACCTCCTCGGTGGAGAAGGGCTTGGTGATGTAGTCGCGTCCCCCCACCTGGAAGGCCTTCACCTTGTCCAGGGGGTCGTCCAGGGCGCTGATGAAGATCACGGGGATGGGGGCCAGGGCCGGCTGCCGGGCCAGGGCCTGGCAGACCTGGTAGCCGTCCATCTCGGGCATGCTCACGTCCAGCAGCATGAGCTCGGGCGGCTGACGCCGGGCGGCCTCCAGGGCCATGGCCCCGCTGGTGACCGTGCGGACCCGGTGCTGGTTGCCCTTCAGCACGCGGGTGAGCAGATCGAGGTTGGTGGGATTGTCGTCCACCAGCAGGAGGTCGGCGGGGGGGACCAGCATGGGGGCCTCGATGGCTCAGGGGATGTGTTGGAGAAGTTCCTTGAGATGATAGGCCCGCAGGTGCTGTCGGAGTCCGGTCTTCAGGGGGCTCTCCGGCAGATCGTCCAGCAGGCGTTCGGCGGCTTCCAGGTCCCCCACCGTGATCTGGCTCCGGAAGCGGGCGCGCCAGCCGGGATCCAGGTCGGCGGCCCCGTCGAGTCCGGCCGGGGCGGCGGCATCGGGCGGGGGGACCTCCGCGAAGGCGAGGCCCAGGAGGGTGGCCAGGGTCTGGAAGAGGCTGGCCTCGTCGATGGGCTTCGTGAGGAAGCCGTCGAATCCGCGGGCGGCCAGGTCCCGGGGATCCACGTCGTAGACGCTGGCGCTGATGGCCACCACGGGGGTGCGGGGCCAGCCCCGCTGGGCTTCCAGGCGGCGGAGGGCCTCGATGGCTGCGAAGCCGTCCAGGACCGGCATGCGCAGATCCATGAGCACCAGGTCGGGCCGGTCCCGCTCCCACTGGGCCAGGCCGTCGGCCCCATCCACGGCCTCGGTGCACCGGAAGCCCACCAGGCGCAGGAGACCGCAGAGGGTATCCCGGTTCTCCGGCCGGTCGTCCACCACCAGCAGGCGGGGCTCCCCCTGGCCGGCGGCCAGGTGGCCCACGGTCCGATCGGCATGGCGCAGGACCGCCCCCTCCGCCTCCGGCAGGGGCAGGGTGAAGCTGAACCGGGAGCCCTGGCCGGGCGTGCTGTCCAGTTCCATCCGGCCGCCCAGGAGGCCCACCAGCACCTGGCTGATGTGGAGGCCCAGGCCCGTGCCCCCGGCGCTGGCCCCCTGTTCCGTCTGGCTGAAGGCCTGGAAGAGCCGGGCCTGGTCCTCGGGGGCGATGCCGGGGCCCGTGTCCTCGACGGAGAAGGTGGCCCGGTCCTCCTGCCAGCGCGCCCGCAGGCGCACGTGGCCGGCCTCCGTGAACTTGAGGGCATTGCCCAGGAGGTTGAGGAGGACCTGTCTCAGCTTGGGGAGATCACCCTCCACCTGGTCCGGGAAGCCGTCGGCGTCCACCTCCAAGCTGAGCCCTTTCCCCTGAGCGGTGGCCCGGAGGAGCGCCTCCAGATCCCGGAAGAGGGCCGCAGGCTCGAAGCGCACGGGCTTCAGCTCCATGCGGCCCGCCTCGATCTTCGACAGGGAGAGCACATCGTTGATGAGGGAGAGGAGGTGCTCCCCCGCCCGCACCACATGGCTGAGCCGGACCCGGTCGTCCCCGCTCCGGGCGGGCTCCCGGGCCATGAGCCGGGTGTACCCGAGGATGGCCGTCAGGGGTGTGCGCAGCTCGTGGCTCATGCTGGCCAGGAAGGCGCTCTTGGCCCGGGATGCGGCCTGGGCGCGGGCTTCGCTCTCCTGGAGTTCGGCCTGGAGGCGCTTGATCTCCGTGAGGTCCAGGGCCACGCCCATGGTCCCCAGCAGCCTCCCCTCGGGATTCAGGATCCGGGAGATGACCAGCAGCACCGGCACCAGGTGGCCGTCCCGGTGGCGGTAGTGGCACTCGGTGGAGAAGCCCGGGATATGGGCCGCGGCCTGCAGGGCCTCCACGCCGGACTGGATGGGGCGCCGCATCCGGGCGCTGAGCTCTTCGGCCAGGCGTGTGAGCTCTTCCGGCAGCCGCCACAGCAGCGGGGTGGCCTGGCCCAGCACCTCCTCCGCCCGGTAGCCCAGCATGACCTCGGCGGCGTGGTTGAATCGGTTCACCTTCCCGTCCAGGTCGAGGCCGATGATCGCGGCCTGGGCCCCATCCAGGATCGCCCGCTCCAGGGCCTGCTGGTCCCGCAGGCTCTCCATCAGCCGATCGAGCCGGGCCACCGTCCGGTTCAGCTCCCGGTCGGCTACGGCCAGCTCGTCCTCGCCGGCCCGTTCGGGAGTGGGCTCCAGGTTGCCGTCGGCCACGCGCTGGAGGCGGCCCACCAGATCGCCGACGCCCCGTTGGAGGTGCCGGGCGAAGGCCTGGCTGAGCCCCAGGGCCAGGAGCAGGGCAGAGGCCATAAGGGCGAGGCCGATCCAGGTCGTCCGCCGGGTCTGCGCCTGCAGCTCGGCGATGAGAACCTGGGCCGTGCGGTCCTGCTCCTCCCGGAGCCCGCCCAGGCCCCGGGAGAGGGCGATGACCTCCGGCAGCCAGTCCCGGTCCCCGAAGGTCCCCAGCTCTGCGGACACCCCCTGGGGCAGGAGCGCCTCGAGACGCCGGCTGAGCCCCCGTAGGTTCTGGAGGTGGGACTCCACCTGGAGCACGGCCGTGGAGGCGTCATGATCCTGGCGGTAGTCCCGCCAGGCGGCCTCGGCCCGGAGCGTGTCCCGGTGCAGCTCGGCGAGGCCCTCCGCGGGGGCCATGTCCCCAGACCGGACCGCTCGCAGGCTGCCGGTCATGGCCACGGAATAGGCCTCCGCCACCGTATTGAGCTGCTGGAGTGGACGGAGGTGCTCCTGGTAGAGGCGGCTGGCGTTCTCGGCCGCGCGCCGCGCAAGGAGCAGCATCCCCAGGGAGCCCAGGGTCATGAGGACGGCGAGCAGGCCGAGGGCCAGGCGGATCTGGCTGGCGATGGAGCGTTGGCGGAGGAGGGGCATGGCGATCCGGGGCGATTGCCCATCCTATCGGTCGCGCCCGGCCTCCGCTCAATCTCGGAGGGGGGCGGAGCCGGACCGCCGCTAGAAGTGGACCTGGAGCTGGACCATGGGGGCGGTGACGCGCCGGTTGGTGGCGGGGGCGGGGCCGTCGTTGTTCGCGCCGCCGAACTTGTTGTTCCAGTACTCGAAGCCGGGGCCCGCGTAGATCTTGCCCTTGCCGCCGACGAGGGGCGTGAGGTCGAAGAGCAGGCTGAGGTTGGCCAGGGTCTCGGGCTTCGTGTCGGCGCCGAAGCCGTCCTTGCCCTTGGCGGCGATGTAGTTGGCGTAGCCCTTGAACTCCGCGCCGACGCTGCCCATCTGGAACGGGATGCCCCAGGCCGTGGAGAGCATGGCGGCGGTCTTGAAGTCGACGGCCTTCCCCACGATGCCGTTGTGGTTCTGCTCGTGGCTGGCGAAGAGGCTCAGGTCCCAGAAGCCCTTGGCGACCGCGAAGTGGAGGGTGGGGCCGAGGACGAGGAAGCGCTTCCGGGAGGCGAAGGCGTTGTCCTTGCTGTTGAAGTCGAAGCCGCCGGTGATCGACACGTCCCGCACGGGGCCGAAGGCGAGGTCCTTCCCCGTCACCTTGCCGAGGCTCAGGGAGCCGCGGTAGACGACGTAGACCTCGTCGGCGCCGGTGGACCCGTCGGCGGTGGGGTCGTTCCGGTCGGACATCAGCATGTCCACGTTGAAGAAGTTCGATCCGTAGGCCCAGCCGCTGGCGTGGCCCAGCTGGAGGATGTTCTTGGTCAGGGTGCCGTCGATGCCGGGCTCGCGGAACTGGCTGCCGGTGCGGTAGCCGAGGAAGGTGTCGCTCCATCCGCCGGCGGCGGAGAGCGGCAGGGCGGCGACGGCGAGGAGGGCGAGGAGGCGCTTGGACATGGGATCTCCTAGGCGGACAGGAAGAGGAGCTTGAGGAGGAAGACGGCAGAGAGGCCGTAGAGGATGGGGTGGACCTCCCGGGCGCGGCCCGTGGCGGCCTTCAGCACGGCGTAGGCGATCATCCCGAGGGCGATGCCGTTCACGATGGAGAAGGTGAAGGGCATGACGATGACGGCGAGGTAGGCGGGCAGGGCGTCCGTGATGTCGTCGAAGCCGATCTCGCGGATCTCCGAGAGCATGAAGAACCCGATCATCATCAGGGCCGGCGCCGTGGCCTGGAGGGGCACCATCAGGAAGAGCGGCGAGAGGAAGAGGGCCAGGGCCAGCCAGCCGGCCACCACCAGGGCTGTGAGCCCCGTGCGGCCGCCCTCGGCCACGCCCGAGGCGCTCTCGATGTAGGCGGTGATGGCCGTGGTGCCGAACATGGACGCGAAGGTGGTGCCCACGGCATCGGCCATGAAGGCCTTCGACGCGCCCGGGAAGCGGCCTTCCTTGTCCAGCAGCTTGCCCTGGGCGCCGATGCCCATGAGGGTGCCGATGGTGTCGAACATGTCCACGAAGAGCAGCGTGAACAGGATGATGAGGATGTTCACCACGCCGCCCAGGGAGTGCGTCCAGCTCCAGTCGTACTGGAACATCCGCGGCCAGGTGGGCAGGCGGAAGAGGGCGCCCTCCGGCAGGTGGGTGAAGCCGCCGCCCAGGCCCGCGGGCAG
>JAJYBX010000167.1 GCA_021778785.1 Acidobacteriota bacterium | reverse complement strand
CCCGAGGTCCCCGTCCTCCTCTCCAGCGGCTACCGGGAACCCGAGCAGGCCGCCCTGCCCGCCCGGTACCCGAGGGTGGCCATCCTGGAGAAGCCCTACACCCTGGCGGCCCTCCGGCGCGCCCTGTCCCGGCTGGTTTCCGACCCACCCCCGCGGTGACGTCCCTCAACCCTCCCGCGGGGCCTTCGCGCTGGACCGGGCCCGGCCCGCACGGGTTGAAGCCAGCCTCAACAGCGGAGCGAGAACTTCGCGATGAGCCAGGTCAACCCGTACCGGGACCGAGCCTGGCGCTGTGGGGCAGCGCCAGGTGACCCGGCCCGCACGGGTTGAAGCCAGCCTTAACAGCGGAGCGAGAACTTCGCGATGAGCCAGGTATCAAGGGCCCCCCGGAAATGGCTCCCGCCCCCGTGGTAGATGGCCTGGATGGGGATGTGGGCCCAGGTCAGGTTCCAGTCGGCGGCCTTCATGGCGATCTCCATCTCGATGGCGAAGCCCGTGGCCTTGAGGTCCAACCGGTCCAGGACCTTCTTGCGGATCATGCGGAAACCGCTCTGGCTGTCCTCCCACCTCACGCCGGCGATGCGGCCCAGGGTCCAGGTGCCGAGCGCATTGGTGCGCCAGCGGCGGGCGGGGATGCGGGCCCGGTCCAGGAAGCGGGAGCCGATGAGGAAGTCCGTCCGGGGATGCGCGGCCAAATGGTCGAGGAAACCCTGCAGGTCGGCTGGATCGTGCTGCCCGTCGCCATCCAGGAACAGGTAGAAGTCGAAGTCGTCGGGCTTCAGGTGGGCGATGCCCGCCCGCAGGACCTGCCCCTTTCCGCCCCCGTGGCCGGATTCCAGGCGGAGCACCTCGGCACCCTCCGCGTTCGCGATCGCGCCGGTGCCATCGGAGGAGCCGTCGTCCACCACGAGGAGGCGGTGCAGGCCGTAGGGGCGAAGTCCCCTCAGCACCGCGCCGATGTGGGCAGCTTCGTCGTGGGCGGCGATGAGGGCGGCGATCCGCGGGCGGCCGTCTCCGCCGCTCAAGCGGAGGACCTTGCGCGCCGGGTGGGGGCGAGGGGGAAGGGCTGCCCGTAGGCCGCGGTGAAAACCGCGCGCTGGGCCGCATTGGCCCGCGTCTCGGCCACCAGGCGGAAGGTGCGCTCGGGACTCTCCACCACGGGCACCTCCACCTCGAGGATCCGGCCCCGGTCTGCGGCCAGCACGCGCACCCGCCCCCCGGGACCCGGGTCGGCCAGCAGCCGCTGGGCTTCTGCGGGGGTGGAGGTACGCCAGCCGTCCACGGCGAGGATCTCCATGCCGAAGCTCAGCCCCGCCTGGGCCGCCGGGCTCCCCGGGAGGACGTTCTGGATGGTCACGGCGGATCCCGGCCCCAGCACCAGCCCGGTCCAGGCCCTGGCCCGGCGCAGGAGCGCTGGATCCCCCTGGTCCTCCGCGGAAAGGGCCTCCCAGGGCGCCTTCCCCTCCAGGCGGAGGCCGAAGGCGCGGACGAGGGCCGAACCATCCAGTTCGGCGCGACCGGAGATGTAGGCGCTCCAGAAGAGCGCCGGATTCCGGCCGGACAGGTCCTGGTAGGCCCTCCGCACGTCCTCGTCGGTGAGGCCGTCCTCGCCATGGCGCTTCCACAACAGCGCGAAGAGGTCCGGAAGGCCAGCCCTGCCGTGGCTCCCTTCCCGGAGGGCCGCGTCCATGAGCCAGGCCACCATCTCGCCCTTGTCGTAGTAGCTGATGGAACTGTTGGGGCTGAACTCGTGCTGCTTGTAGAACCGGATCCAGGCATCCCAGCTGGATTCCTCCAGGCTCTGCTCCAGGCGGCCCGGCCGCTGAACCTGCTCGCTCCAGCACTTCGCCAGCTCCCGGGCCGTGTGGTTCCAGGGCACCACGCCCGCCCGCTGGACGATCACGTGCTCCATGTAGGAGGTGAGTCCCTCGTGGAACCAGAGCATCCGCGTGGGATTCTCACGGCTGTAGTCGAAGGGCCCCAGCACGGGATCGTGCAGCCGCTTGACGTTCCAGGCATGGAAGAACTCGTGGGCGATGAGCTGGCAGAGGCCGTGGTAGCCCTCGGGCCGGTCGAAGGCCAGGCTGTCCGCGATGAGGCTGGTGCAGTCGCGGTGTTCCAGGCCGCCGCGGACCCGGGGCACGAAGGTGAGGAAGAAGACGTACCGCTTGAAGGGGAACCCGCCGAAGATCGCCCCGGCCGCCTCGACGATCTTCCGGGTGGCCTCGGCCATGCGGGCCTCATCCCCGTTGTGGGCGCCCGTGAACACCAGCTCGAAGGCGGTGCCGCCGGTCTTGAAGGCGCGCGTCCGGAAGGTGCCCAGCTCGAAGGGGGAATCCACCAGAGTGTCGAAATCCTTCGCCAGGAAGCCCGTCTTGCCCTCCGGCAGCGCAGTGGCCACCTTCCAGGCTTTCGGGAAGCCCTGGAAGCGGACCTCGATGGGTCGCGCCAGCTGGCCTTCCAGGTAGAGGAAGGTCGCGGCGGGGATGATCTGGGCGTGGCTGGCGTCCAGGTGGTTGGTGCGCACGGTGAGGTCGTTGCCGTAGACGCGGTAGCGGAGCGCCACGCCCCCCTTCGCGGGCGGGATCCGCCAGCGCTGCTTGTCCAGCTTCTCCAGGGACTGTTCGCGTCCCCCCCGGTCGAGGATCCGCACGCGGTCCACGAACCGCGCGTAGTCCCGCACCAGGTACGAGCCCGGCGTCCAGGCCGGCAGGGCGGCCACGGCCCCTGCCGCCACAGCCTCCGCCGGCAACACCAGCTCCACCTCGAACAGGTGCTGGGCCAAGTCCAGGGGTCGGATCGTGGCCCGGATCGGTGTCATCACGCTGCCCATCCTCACGCTCATCCCTGGACGCCGTGCAGCCAGCGCCGCACCGCCCACTGGATCTCCCCATCCGTGATCTGGTACTCGGGATGCCGCAGCTTCTCCTCCAGCAGGGCGCCGAACAGGGAGGTGAAGAGCAGGACTTCCTTCCGGGCCTGCTCCAGGCCGACGCCGAAGACATGGTTCACGAAGAGGCCGAGGGGGCTGAGCCCCTTCTCCACCAGGGGCATCAGGTCCCGGAACCCAGAGTCCGGAGAGGGCACGGCGATGGAGCGGAGGATGAAGCCCGTGAATTCCTGGTTCTCCATGAGCAGATCCAGGTAGGCGCGGGAAAGGGCCAGGCTGGCCTCCTCGATGGCCTTCTGCCCCTTGATGGGTGCCTCCAGGAAGGGGACCACCATCGCCTCGATGCGGGCGGAGGTGCTGGCCAGGGAGACGAGGCAGAGCTGGCGGAACAGGCCTTCCTTGCTTCCGAAGTGGTAGTAGAGCGTGGGCTTGGATACGCCGGCGTCCTCGGCCACCTCCCGTACCTGCACCCCGTCATAGCCCTTGGCGGCGAAGTGCGAAAGCGCGGCCAGCAGGAGGCGGGCCTTCAGATCCCCGTTCTGGCTCAGGCATTCGAGCGCCTCGTAGAAGCTGCCGCCCTTGCAGGCGCCCAGGACATCCGGGCCGAAGACCGGGGTCATTTCCTTGAGTCCGTGATCGGGGAGGGAGGACATGGGATGCCTCGGTGGAATGTCCCAGGATGCCACGAACTGACCTACCCGGAGCCAACCTCCGGTCTCCGCGGTCAGTGCACCACCGAGCGCCAGGGGAGGGCGCGGACCACCTCCGCCTCCCGGTCCAGCCACCAGTCCAGGCGCTCGCGGGCCTGGGCTCCGAAGCGCTCCTCCGCGAGCCCGCGGTAGCTGAGGGCGTGGCCGGCCTCGCAGCGTTCCAGCTCCAGGAGGAAGGCCAGCCAGGGGGCCGCCCCCAGCACGGGATGGCCCGCCGCCGCCCGCTCCAGCAGCCAGAGACGCTCGCAGCTCCGCGCCTCGATGAGCGCCGCGATGAGCAGGCGGTCCAGCAGGCCCTTCCCCGCCAGGCGATGCAGCGCCTGGGCGTAGGCATTGCCTCCGTCGGGCCGCAGGGTCCACCCGAAGCCCTGGAGCGCCTCCAGCACCCGCCGGAAGTGGCCCATCTCCTCCTCTGCCAGTCGTGCGAGCAGCACCGCGGCCCGGGGCTGGTCGCCGAAGGACTGGGCCAGGGTGAGGGCGGAGAGGGCCGCCTTCTTCTCGCAGTGGGCGTGGTCGGACAGCAGGGCCTCGGGGTCGGCCAGGGCGGCCTCGGCCCAGGCGGCGGGCGTCTCCGCACGCAGGGGGAGGGGCGGTGTGAAAGCGATCATGGCGGACCTCCGGCCCCGTTCAGGCCCAGGGCGAGGGCGAGGACGGCCCCCCCGATCACCAGCCGCATCCAGTCCACGGCTTCGTGGAAGACCAGGGCCGAGGCCAGGATGGCCAGGGGGATCTTGAGGTTGTTGAAGGCGGCCAGGGTGCCGATGTCCGTCTTCCGCGCCCCCGCGTTGAACAGGAAGAAGCCCAGCCCGGAGGCCACCGCGCCCAGGTAGAGCAGCACCCCCCACTGGCGGAGGCCCAGGTTGGCCACCCTGGCCCAGGGGACCTCCGGCGCGGCCATGGCCACGGCCACCACGGCGGCGCCCAGGAAGAGGAGACCCATGAGCTCCACGTCCCGCTTGCCCGTGGCCGGGGCAAGCCGGCGGTAGAGCACCTGGCCCAGGGCGAAGCAGAGGTTCGCCCCCTGCATCACGAGGAAGCCCAGCAGCAGTCCCCGCCGGTCGAGGCGCGTCCAGACGCAGATGGCCGTCCCTGCCACCGCCAGGCCGGCCGCGACCAGGAACCGCCAGCGCAGCCGCCGCTCCAGCAGGCCATCCACCAGGGTCACGAAGAGGGGCGTGAAGGCCGTGAACAGGGCCACCTCGGCGGACTGGAGCCAGCGGAACGAGGCGATGTAGAGCAGGTACATCAGCCCGAACTGGAGGGCCCCGATGCCGGCGAAGATCAGGATCCGGCGGCGGCCCAGATCCCGCGCATCCAGGAAGGGCAGGAAGACGAGGGCCGCGAGCACCGTCCGCACCGCCGTCACGAAGGGGGTGCCCAGATCGGCCACCTGGGCCGTGAGGCCGAAGGAGAGGGCCCAGAGGATCGAGACGAGGGTGAGCTGGATCATGGCGTTCCGGATCGATTCAGCCGAGACGGCCCAGGCTCAGGAAGAGCTCCCGCCAGGCTGCGGGGAGGGCGGCGGCGTCCCGGGCGATGGTGGCCTCGTCCCCCCGGACGAACGGGCCCGTGCGGCCTCCGGCGCCATGCCGTTCCACGTTGCGCAAGGTCGCCTCCGCCAGGGGCCACAGCCCTCGGCCCGGCAGGAGGACACCCCGCTCGCGGAGGAGGGCCTCCGCCCCCAGCCAGAGGGTGGCCGCGTGGCCCGAGGTGAGCACGGCGGCGGCGTGGTAGAGGGGCTTGAGATCCGCCGGCAGGTCGAAGGCCGCGAAACCGAGATCTGCGAAG
>JAJYBX010000166.1 GCA_021778785.1 Acidobacteriota bacterium | reverse complement strand
GACCGGCTCCTCGGTGGCCTCCGGGGCGGGCAGGGCGCCCAGGGTGCGGGAGAGCGCGGGGAAGGCGGCCTCCAGGCCCACGCCGCCCACGAGGACGATGGTGAGGTGGTCCGGGGCGCAGGCCCGTCGGGCATAGGCCCGCAGGTCGGACCAGCGGATGGCCTCGAGGCCCGGAAGGTGGTCCTCCAGGTTCCGTCCGTAGGGATGTCCGGGCAGGGCGGCGCCCCGGAGCAGGGCGCGGCCCTGGTCCTGGTCCGTCCGGAGCCCCGTGATCAGCGCGGTCCGGGCCTCGAAGAAGCGGCTCAGCTGGAGCCGCGCCAGGCGGCGGGTCTCGGTGCGGCACCAGAGCTCGAAGTCCGCCACGGGCAGTTCGGTGTCCGCCACGAGGGCATCGGCTCCGGCGGTGACGGACTGGCGGCCCCCCAGCCGTGCGTAGACGTCGGAGAGGGGTTCGGAGGACTGGAGGGCGGCGATCCGCAGGCGCAGCGCCTGGAGGCCGGCCTCGAGTCCCGCGATCTGGGAGGGCGCCGCCGGATCGGCCGACCGCCGGAGGCGCTCCAGACGGAGGGATTCGAGCAGACCTTCCTCCTGCTTCAGCAGGGGGTCCAGCGGCGAGGCCGCGTCCGCTTCCGGGACGTCCTCCGGCCAGGTGTGGCCATAGAGGGCCCGGGCCAGCAGGTCCGTGGCGCCCACCAGGGTGGTCGGCTCCTCCGCCTGGCCGCCACGGAAGACCAGGGAGGCATGGAAGGCGGGCAGGCCCGGCCGCTCCACCACCAGCAGGCGGGCGCCGTTGGGCAGGCGCCGCTCCTGGACCTCGGCGGCACCGGGCGCCTGGGCCCGGAGGGGCGCCAGAACCAGGAGGGGGAGGGCGAGGAGCGGGGCGAGGAGGCGCATGGCCCCCCCAGGGTAGCCGTTTCCGGCCGCGCTCAGCGGATGCGGATGGACCCGTTGGTGGTCTCGATGCGGATCTGCTGGGCCTTGCCGGGCACCTTCAGGTGGGCGCTGTGCTTCGAGATGTCGATGGACTGGGCGCCGGGGACGCTGATGTCCAGGGAGCCGTTGGAGTTCTCGGCGAGGATGTCCCCGGTGGCCTTGCCCAGATCCACTTCGATGCTGCCGTTGGTGGTCTCCAGGTGGATGCCTTCGCCCCAGCCGTCCAGGTTCCGCGCCCGGATGGTGCCGTTGGTGGTCTCCATGCGGATGCCGCCGGCGATGTCCGCCAGGAGGATGCGGCCGTTGGTGGTCCCGCCCTTGATCCGGGCGAAGAGCTGCGAGGCGTCGATGGTGCCGTTGGTGGTGTCGGCCTCCACCTCGCCCTTCACGTTCCGCACCACGATGCCGCCGTTGGTGGCTTCGCAGCGGGCGTAGCCCTCGAGGTTCTCGGCCTGGACGTTGCCGTTGGTGGTCCGGAAGTAGCCCAGCACCTTCCGCGGCACCTGCAGGACCATCTCGCAGCGGGGGCTCATGTAGAACCCGAAGCTCCACGAGGGCTGCTGGAAGACGGCCTCGATATCCAGGTCCGGGCCCTTGTGCTGGACCACCAGCTCCACCCGGCGCTTGGCGCTGTCGCGGATGGTGGCGGTGAGCTGCACCTGCTCCCGGTCCCAGCCCGTGACGTAGATGGCGCCGTTGCGGTTCTTCACCCAGAGCTTGGAGCCGTAGGCCAGGGGCTCGGTACGGGTCTCCGTGCGGCCGTCCGTGGGCACGTCCACGCCGAAGGAGGGGGCCGGAGGCGCCGGCGGGGCCGGGGGCGGGGGCGGCGGGGGAGGTGCCTGGGCCAGCAGGGCACTGCCGACCAGCAACAGGGGCAACAGGCGACGGCGGGCGTTCATGGGCCACTCCGATGGGAAGAAAGATCCAGGGCGGGCCTGGGATGCCAAGTACACGCTGAAAGCGGGATGCCGTTTAGTTATACCCTGGAAGGTCCCTGGAGCCAGCCATGTCCGTCTACATCCTGTCCGCGACCCGCACCGCCGTCGGTTCTTTCGGAGGCGCCCTCAAGCCCCTCAACGCCGTCCAGCTGGGCGCCCTGGCGCTGACCGGGGCCCTGGCCCGGGCGGGGGTGGCCCCGGACCAGATCGGCGATGTGGTCATGGGCAACGTCCTCCAGGCCGGCAGCGGGCAGAACGTGGCCCGCTTGGCGGCCCTCAAGGCGGGCCTGCCCCATGCCGTGCCCGCCCACACCCCGAACCAGGTCTGCGGCTCGGGCCTGAAGGCCGTGGCCCTGGGCGCCCAGTCCATCCAGATGGGGGATGCGGACCTGGTGCTGGCCGGCGGCACCGAGAGCATGTCCAACGCCCCCTACCTGCTGCCCAGCGCCCGCTGGGGCGCCCGCATGGGCCACGCCCAGCTCCTCGACAGCATGATCCAGGACGGCCTCTGGTGCGGCCACGGGGACACCCACATGGGCATCACGGCGGAGAATGTCGCGGCCAAGCATGGGATCACCCGGGACGCCCAGGATGCCTTCTCCCTCCAGAGCCAGATGAAGGCCGCCGCCGCCCAGGCCGCCGGCGCCTTCGACCGCGAGGTGTTCACCGTGACCCTGGCCGGCAAGAAGGGCGACGTGGCCTTCAACCGGGACGAATACATCAAACTCGATGCCTCCGCCGAGGGCCTGGCCAAGCTCAAGCCCGCCTTCAAGAAGGACGGTACCGTGACCGCCGGCAACGCCAGCGGCATCAATGACGGCGCCGCCGCGCTGGTGCTGGCCGCCGAAGCTGCCGCCAAGGCGCACCAGCCCATCGCCCGCATCCTCGGCTTCGCCCAGGCGGGCGTGGATCCCGCCCTCATGGGCCTGGGGCCCGTGCCCGCCATCCGGAAGCTGCTGCAGAAGACTGGCGTGAAGCTGGCCGACATCGACCTCTTCGAGCTCAACGAGGCCTTCGCCGCCCAGAGCCTGGGCGTGCTGGCGGAGCTGCCGGAGATCGACCCCGCGAAGGTGAACCTGCGCGGCGGCGCCATCGCCCTGGGCCACCCCATCGGCGCCAGCGGCACCCGCATCCTCGTGACCCTGCTCCACCTGCTCCAGGACCAGGACAAGAAGCTCGGCCTCGCCGCCCTCTGCGTCGGCGGCGGCCAGGGCGTGGCCATGCTGGTGGAAAGGCTGTAGTCCACAGATTTCACAGATTCCACAGAGAACCGCCTTGAAGAATCTGTGGAATCTGTGGAATCTGTGGATCAAAGGTTTTTGTGATCACCCTCACCCACGTCGGCAAGCAGTACGACCGCATCCACACGGCCCTGGCGGACGTGAGCTTCGCCATCGAGCCGGGCGAGTTCGTCTTCCTCACGGGGCCCAGCGGCGCGGGCAAGTCCACACTGCTGAAGCTGCTCTTCCGGGAGCAGGTGCCCAGCAGCGGCGAGATCCAGATGGCGGGGCACCGCCTGGCGGCGATGCCGGAATCGGAGATCCCCCTGCTGCGCCGCAAGCTGGGCGTGGTGTTCCAGGACTTCAAGCTGATCCGCAGCCGCACCATCTTCGAGAACGTCTCCTTCGTCCTCAAGGTGCTGGGCGTCAGCGCCGCGGAGCAGAAGCAGCGCACCTTCCGGGCCCTGAAGATGGTGGGCCTCCAGCACAAGCTCAGCAGCTTCCCCCTGCAGCTCTCGGGCGGAGAACAGCAGCGCGTGGCCATCGCTCGGGCCCTGGTGAACGATCCCCTGGTACTGCTGGCGGACGAGCCCACGGGCAACCTGGATCCCGACCTGGCCCAGGAGATCATGGCCCTCTTCGAGCGCATCAACGGCCAGGGCACCACCGTGCTGGTGGCCACCCACGACCGCAGCCTCATCCAGCGGATGCGCAAGCGCGTCATCGGCCTCGACCACGGCCGCATCGCCTTCGACCAGCCCGCGCCCACGAGCCTCGTGACGGTCTGAGGGCCGAGGGGCGGTAGTCTGGAGGCTGCCGACAGGATCCCCATGGCCCAGCCCCTCACCGATGCCCGCTTCGTCACCTCCGCCTCCGATGTGCGGACGCTGGGCGTGTGCCACGCGGAGGTGGCCTTCGTGGGGCGCAGCAACGTGGGTAAGTCCTCGCTGTTGAATGCCCTGGCCAACCAGAAGCAGCTGGCGCGGGTGTCCAAGACACCGGGCCGCACGCGGCTCATCAACGTGTTCCTCACGGGGCCGGACCGCTGGATCGTGGACCTGCCGGGCTACGGCTTCGCCACCGGGCCTGCGGCCGAACGCGCCACCTGGCAGAAGATGGTCGAGGGCTACCTCACAGGCCGCGCCACGCTGCGCATGGTCTTCGTGCTGGTGGATGCCGAGGTGGGCCCCACGAAGCTGGATCACGCGATGATCGACTGGCTCCGGGCCGAGGGCCTGCCCCACCGCATCGTGGCCACCAAGGCCGACCAGGTGAAGCCGAGCAAGGCGCTCAAGCAGCGCAAGGATGTGGCCGCGGATCTGGGCCTGCATGCCAGCGACATCGCCTGGGTGAGCGCCGGCAAGGGCACCGGCATCGCAGAACTCAGGCGCGAGGTGGCGGACCTGCTGGGGCTATAGCGCCTCCACCTTCCCCTCCCGCCACACCCTGAACGCGCCCTCGTGGGCCCAGGGCAGGGCGATGCCGTTGGCCTCCACTTCGTGGGTGTGGAAGTGGCCGGTGAGGAAGGTCATCCCGGGATGGGCCTCGGCGGCGGCCCGGAAGGCCTCCCGCGGGAAGGCCAGCTTGTAGGCGGCATTGGTGGTGTGGAGCTTCCGTTCCAGCCAGGCGGATACGCGCCGCGCGAGGCCCCCCGGCAGCAGGCGGAAGAGCAGCCACACGGGCCCGGAGCGGGACACCAGGTTCCAGAGCCGGTACTGGCGGTCCGCGGTGTTGATGAGGTCGCCGTGCTCCCAGACCAGGGCCTCCTCCGCCAGGCCGCCGCCGAGCCCCTCGCCCAGGAGGTCGAATCGTGAGGCGTGGCGGTCCAGGAAGTATTCCCGGTTGCCCATCCACAGGCCCACCCACCGGCCCGCGGCGCGGCGCCCGTCCACCCAGGCCAGGAAGGCCCGCTGGGCTTCCGACTCCATGCCGGGGAAGCCCACCCACACATCGAAGACGTCCCCGAGGAACAGCCAGTCGGCCCCGGGGTGGGCCGCGGTGGCGTCCTCCAGGCCGGTCAGGGTGCTCCCCCAGTGGGGATCCGCCACGAGGATCAGATCTCGCTCGGGATGGGGCCGGACCGGGTTTCCCCGGCGCCAGGAGGCCGGCCCGAGGCGGCGGGTGGATACCAGGGGCAGGGAGGTCACCGTCAGGGCCAGGATCGAGCCCACGGTGTCCGCGACCCAGTCCAGCACATCGCAGTCGCGTCCCGGCACGAAGACCTGGTGCCACTCGTCCGTGCTGCCGTAGAGCGAGACCGCCAGGATCACCAGCAGGTGCCGCTTGTACAGGGGCAG
>JAJYBX010000165.1 GCA_021778785.1 Acidobacteriota bacterium | reverse complement strand
AAGAACGCCGCGGCTCCGTTCCCGGCCATGCGCACCTCCCTGGGGCTGGGCCTCATCCTGAAGCTGGGCGTCCCCCTCAAGCTCGAGTACGCCGCCGACTGGAAGCGCATCATGGGGCGGCCCCGCAGCCAGGATGAGCAGGACACCCAGCTCAAGAGCCTGCTCATCTCCGCCGGGTTCCAGTTCTGAGGACGGTGGATCGGGGCTAGCATCGTCTCCCATGAAGGGTCGAACCGCCTGCCTCCTCCTCGCCTCGCTCGCTGCGCTGGCGGGGCCCCCCTTCCGGACGGATGATCCCGAGCCCGTGGAACCGGGCCACCTGGAGTTCTACGTCTTCGGCGCCGGGCAGCGCGTTCCGGGGGACAGCTCGGGCGTGGGCCCGGCCCTGGAGTTCAACTACGGCATCCTGCCGGACACCCAGTTCCATGTGGTCGTACCCTGGGCCTTCGACCGCCCCCGGGGCGCGCCCAGCCAAGCGGGACGGGGCGACACAGAGCTGGGCGTGAAGTTCCGCTTCCTGCACGAGACGGACGACCGGCCCCAGATCGGGGTCTTCCCCCTGGTCGAGCTGCCCACGGGGGACGTGGCCAAGGGCCTCGGCGCAGGCCACACGCAGGTCTACCTCCCCGTCTGGATCCAGAAGGCCTGGGGTCCCTGGACCACGTACGGCGGCTGGGGCTGGTGGCGGAACCCGGGCGAGGGCCAGCGCAACTGGACCTACGCGGGCTGGCTGCTCCAGCGGGACGTCGGTGAACACCTCACCCTCGGCGCGGAGCTGTTCCACACCACGGCCTCCACCCTCGACGGTCAGGCCTCCAGCGGGTTCGACCTCGGCGGCCAGGTGAACCTCGGGGAGAAGCACCACGTCCTCTTCAGCGCCGGCCGCAACGTGGGCGGCGAACGCCAGACCTTCGCCTACCTCGGCTATCAGCTCACCACCGGCGCCTTCGGCACCCTGGCGGACTGGTTCCGGACGGGGCGGACCGCTGGCCGGTGAGCCCCGGGGCCTACCGCCGTTCCAGCCGGGCGCCCCGGTTCCGCGCATCGCAGGTCAGGACGAAGTCCCCGTGGATGCCCGCGGCCGTGACGAAGGGCGTCAGCAGCGAGGCCGGGAACAGCACCGGCGTTCCTTCCGCCGTGCGGGCGAGCACCTGCCGGACGGCGCCCCGGTAGTACGCCAGGTAGTCCTCTGCCGGGATGCTGAGATGGAATTCGAACCGCAGCACGGATCCCCTCGCCGAGGGTCTGCGCGCGCCCCCCGGCCCTCGCGGGGGGCGCGCGCAGACCGCTACTGCACCGGCTTCGGCAGCGCCTGGTGGTAGTCGGGGTAGGCGGGCCGCTTCAGGGCCGGCACGGGATGCGCGGCCAGCAGCTCGAGGGCCTCCTTCACGGCGCGCTCCAGCTGGGGATCGTGCCCCTGGCGCACCAGGGCCGGATCCTGGTCCACCTCGATGTCGGGGCCTATGCCTGCGTTCTCGACCTCCCAATCGCCCTTCGTCCCGTAGAGCCCCCAGCGGGGCGCGGTGACGGAGCCGCCGTCCATCAGCTGCGGATAGCCGCTGATGCCCACGAGGCCGCCCCAGGTGCGGGTGCCCACGAGGGGGCCCAGGCCGGCCTTGCGGAAGAGCCAGGGCAGGGCATCGCCGCCGGAGCCGGACATCTGGTTGATGACCATCACCTTGGGCCCGAAGATGGCCTGCGCGGGCTCGACCACGTCCGCGCCCTCCCGGCTGGCGTTCGCCATCTGCGGCGTGCGCAGCAGGTTCTCGATGATGTAGTCGGCGATCTGGCCACCGTGGTTGAAGCGTTCGTCGAGCACCGCCCCGAGCTTGCCCACCTGGGAGAAGTAGTAGCGGTTGAAGTTCGCGAACCCGGCGAGGTTGGTGTCGGGGATGTAGACGTAGGCCAGGCGCCCGCCGGACAGCTCGTCCACCCGGCGCCGGTTGGCCTCCATCCAGGAGCGGAGCCGCAGCTGGGCCTCCGAGGGCACCGGGACGACCGTCACCTGGCGGGCGCCGGCGCCGTCGGCCTTGGGCCCCACGGTGAGGACGGTCTGCTTGCCGGCGGTGTTCTGGAAGAGGCGGTAGACGTCCTCGTCGCCCTTGAGGGGCTCCCCGTTGACGGACAGCAGGAAGTCGCCCTCCCGCACCTCCACGCCGGGCACCGTCAGGGGTGCCTGGAGCCGGGGGTTCCAGTTCTCCCCGCGGTAGATCCGGGCGAACTGGTAGCGGCCCTCGACGATCCGGTAGTCCGCGCCCAGCAGACCCACGCCCAGGGGTTCCTGCCGGGGCGAGTCGCCGCCCCGGATGAAGGTGTGGCCGACCACCAGCCACCCGGTCATCTCCTCGAAGAGCCGGTTGAGATCCTCGCGGCTGCCGATGCCCGCCAGGAAGGGCTCGTAGAGCCGCTCCGTCCGGGCCAGGTCGAGGCCGTGGTGGTGGGGGTCGTAGAAGAAGTCCCGCTCGATGCGCCACACCTCGCGGTACATCTGGCGCCATTCGGCCGCAGGATCCACCTCGACCCGCACGGCCTCCAGCGGCAGGGCGCCCTCGCCGGCCTTGGCAGGCTTGTCGCCGGGCGCGAGGAACCACTTGCCCTTCCGTGCGAAGAGCAGCTTCGAGCCGTCCGCGGACACGCGGAAGGTGGGCATGCCCCCGTACGAGGACCGGCCGCCATCGACCCCCTCCGCGAGCTTCTCCGCCTTCCGGGTCTTCAGGTCGAAGCGGGTGACCTCGGCCGGAACGCCCTGGAGTTCGAGGCTCTCCTCGTCCGTGAAGGCCGTGGGGACCGAGGCGAGGAACAGGACGCCGGCGGTGCCCGTCTCCAGAGTGGTGTAGTTGGCCAGCGGCAGCGGCAAGCTGACGATGCGCTGATCCAGGCCGTCGAAGTCGATCCGCACGGGCTCCGGATCCGCCTTGTCCGGCTTCTTCCCGTCGCCCTTCTCCGGGCGCGTGCCGTTCTTGTCCTTGTCCGGAGCCGCGGCCGTCTCCTCGTCGCTCTCCGGCGCCACGGGCGAGGGCAGGTCCTTCCGGAGAACCGCCGCATAGACGCCCTGGCTGACGGGATGGCCCAGGCTGGTCATGTCCAGCCAGCCCGCCGACAGGCCCGTGTCCGTGCCCGCCAGGAAGTAGAGGTACTTGCCGCTGCGGTCGAAGCGCGCGGAGGTGGCATCGCTCATCCCGTCGGTGATCCGGTGCGGCTTGCGGTCCGTCAGGTCGCAGACGAAGATCGCATGCAGGTGGTTCGGCAGCTGCTTGGCGTAGGCGAGCCAGCGGCTGTCCGGCGACCAGGCGGGATCGAGGTCGCTGACGGGGGTGTCGTAGAGATCGGTGTCGACCTTCACCGGCACGGGATGTTCCAGGTCCACGACCCAGAGGTTCAGGCGCTTGTCCGTGTAGGCGATCTTCCGGCTGTCGGGCGACCAGCGGGGGCCGTAGAAATAGGAGGGCGGCTGGCCGAGGTCGATCGCCCGCACCGGGCCCAGCCCATCCGGGGCACGCAGGTGGAGGGCGTACTCGCCGGACGCGTCCGAGAACCAGGCCACCCACTTCCCGTCGGGCGACCAGGCGGGGTCGCGGTCCGCGACGCCGGGGCTGCGGGTGAGGTTCCGGGCGTCCCCCTTCTCGGCGGGCACGGAGAGGATCTCGCCCCGCGTCTCGAACAGGGCCCGCTTCCCGCTGGGGGACAGGGCCGCGTGGAGGATCTGACGGGGCTCCACCTTCTCGAAGTGGGGGCGGCGCTCCGGCAGGTCCGCCGTGAGGGAGACCGGCACCCGGGTGGCCTTCCCGGTGGCGAAGTCGTAGAGGTGCAGGGAGCCGAACTGGTGGTAGACGATGCCGCCGGGTCCGGCGGAGGCCGAGACCAGGTCGAACCCGTCGGAGTTGGCGAGGACCTTGCGGACGGTCTTCGCCGCGGTGTCGTAGGCGTAGAGCGTGACGGGGCCCTCGCGGTCCGAAAGGAAATAGACCGTGCCGCCCACCCACATGGGATCGCGGTCGTTGGAATTCTCCCGGGGGATGCGGACGATGCTGGAATCGGCGAGGTCGGCGATCCAGAGGCGGGCCGTCTGGCCGCCCCGGTAGTGCTTCCACGCCGGCTGCCACTGGTTGAAGGGCGAGTAGGCGAGGTGGGTCCCGTCCGGCGAGTAGCTGGCCTCGTTGCCGGAGGGCAGTGGCAGGGGCTCCGGCAGCCCGCCCGTGGCCGCCACGGTGAAGAGCTGGGGCAGATCCCGGGCGGTCGTCCGGGTGGAGCTGAAGATCACTCGTTTGCCGTCCGGCGACCAGCCGAGGACCTCGTCCGGTCCGGGATGGTAGGTGAGCCTCAGGGGTTCACCACCCTCTGCGGGCACCACATAGACATCGTCGTTGCCGTCGTAGCGCCCCGTGTAGGCGAGGCGGCTGCCGTCCGGCGAGTAGACGGGATGGGTGCAGCGCCCGGCCCCCGCCACGATCCTGCGGGCCTCCCCGCCCTCCCGGGGCACGTCCCAGATCTCCCCGGCGTAATCGAACGCGATGCGGGTGCGGGACAGGGTCGGATGCTGCAGGAGCAGCGGCACCTCCCCGGCCTGGAGGACCAGGGCCAGGGCCAGGATGAGCAGCGCGCGGAACGGCATGGCGGGCTCCGAAGAGGGGGCTTCCCGGACCGGAAGCCGAGGCGGGGGGTGGCCTTCGCATCATAGTCCAACCGGGGCGTGGCTGCCTCTCGGCGGCCCGGGACCGCCCGGAGTCAGGTACAGCAAAAGGCCGCCTTTCGGCGGCCTGTCTTGGTTGGCGCGGGCGGTCTCGAACCGCCGACCCCTACCGTGTCAAGGTAGTGCTCTACCCCTGAGCTACGCGCCAGCGCGAAGGTCCATTCTAGCGGATCCGGGGCGTCTGTCGAGCGGCTAGGAGCGAGGTGGGCCTAGTCGAGGGCTCCGGGCCAGAGCAGGTAGGCGAGGGTGGCGCCCAGAAGGGCGAGAAGCCAATCGAGGCCCGGGATCCGGGCGGGATCGAACGGGCGGTGGTGCGGGTAGAGGGCGGCGACCATCGGCCCCTCCAGGCGGGAGAGCTCCCGGTCCCAGGATGGGCGGGGCCGGAGGGCCCCGCCGTGAATTTCCTGCGACTTTCCGGGCCTATTCGACGGTCACGCTCTTGGCCAGGTTCCTCGGCTGGTCCACGTCGCAGCCTCTCAATACCGCGATGTGGTAGGCCAGCAACTGCAGGGGCACGGTGTAGAGGATGGGGGCCAGCCAGGGGTGGACGGCGGGGATCTCGAGGACGTCCTCGGCGATGGTCGCGAGCCCCGTGTCGCCCTCGGTGACGAGGGCCAGGATGCGGCCATCGCGGGCGGCGGCCTCCTGGAGGTTGCTGAGGGTCTTCTCGCGGTGGGCGTCGTGGGGCATGAGGGCCACCACC
>JAJYBX010000164.1 GCA_021778785.1 Acidobacteriota bacterium | reverse complement strand
TCCCGCTGGCCGCGTAGGCCAGGGCAGCCATGAGCAGGCCCAGCCGGTGGCGTTCCCCCGGGAGGGTGGCGAGGAGCACCGTCCCGCGGCCGGGTACCGGCCGGCACTCCAGCCGCTGCTCGCGGAGGAGATCCTCCAGCACCTCCGTGAGCAGGTGTTCGTGATGGACCCCGATGCTGCCATCCGCCCAGGCCATGCCCACGCGGTCCAGCAGGGGGGAGACCACCTCCTGGAGAAAGGCCTTCCAGCCCATGCGCCCCAGGGCCCCGGTCAGCTGGGCGCGGATACCGGGCGTGTCCATGGCCGCCACGGCCTGGAACACCGGATCCACACCGGCGCCACCCTCGCGCAGCAGCAGGCTCCTCAGGTCCGCCTCGCCGGTCCGGGCCACGACCGAGGGACGATGCCCCTGGGCCACGGCCTCGGCCATGAGGCGGAGCCGGTTCAGGTCCTGCCCGCGGTAGCGGCGGTGGCCCGAGGGGAGGCGCACCGGCTCGGGGAAGCCGTACCGCCGCTCCCAGACGCGGATGACATCCGCCGAGAGCCCGGTCCCGGCGCAGATGTCGCCGATGCTCAGCAGGTCCGGTTCCACCTTCCCCATGGCCTCCCCCTGGAATGAAGGTAGGCAGCTGAGGGTATTTCGTCCAGGTATTTTTCTGGTCGTTCTAGGCGACCACCGCCGCCTTGACCTCGTCGAAGCCCTGGTCGCAGGCGCAGCTCACCACCACCGCGCACTGGCCGGGCTGGCTGGGCGGCAGCTGGACCTCGCCCGCGAAGAGGCCTTCCGCGTCGGTCCGGCCCGACAGGAGGCTGGTGGCCTTCTTCAGGCTGGACACCAACTTCACCGAGACCTCCGCATCCGCCACGGGGCCCTGGCTGTGGCAGAGGCGCGCCTTCACCCGCAGGCGGAAGGGGCTCCCGAAGACGGGCTTCAGGGCCTGGTCCAGCACCAGCTCCAGGGTGTCCACATCCCCCTCCTGCTGCAGGAATTCCAGGATGGCCTGGTCCAGGGGGCGATCGTTGAAGGCCTGCTGCTCCAGCAGGTCCGGAGGGGTGAGGTCGTACTTCCCGTTCTTGATGTCGCGGATGACCGCGCGGTGCTGCTCATCCATGCGGCCCTGGACCGCTCCCTCGGAGAGGGGGGGGCTGGCCAGCAGGTCCTCGTAGGAGGAACGGTAGCTGTCCAGGATCTCGCCACCCACGTAGATCAGGGTCTCGATGCGCGGATTCGCCAGCCCCTTGTCCTCCGTCTGGACGTGGAAGATCCGGTTCCCGTGGCGGACGTCCGTGTTGTAGCCCGTGATCATGGGAGGAACCCGGTGCGGAGGGGGGTGGAGGGGCGCATCATGCGCTCAGGAATGCAATCTTCCCGCCAGATCCGGAATCACTTCCCAGGCGATCTCGCGAATGGCCTGGTCGCCCATGCGGGCCACGACGGCCTTCACCAGGGCGTCCACCAGCACCGGATCTCCCAGGATCGCCTGCACCACAGCCTGGGCCTCCGCCGGGCCGGGCGTTCCGGCCGGGGCCTGCCCGGGCGCGGCAGGCGCCTGACCGCCCACGGCAACCTCCAGGTGCGGCGGCACCGCCATGGCCTCGGAGGCCTCGGGCACATGGACGTGGGGCGCGATCAGGGCGGCCACCGGAGCGGCCCTCTCCGGTTCGAAGACGATGGGGCCCACGTCCGCACCGGCCGGGTGGACCTCCTCGAGGGGGGGCATCCCCGCCGGCAGCCCCTCCAGGGGCGCGAGGTCCAGGTCCGCATCCAGCGGCTCCAGCTCCAGCTCGGCCAGCTCCGGCTCGGCCAGTTCCGGCTCGGCAGGCGCGGGTGCGGGCGCCTCCATGGGCACCTCGGGCGTCAGATCCAGTTCCTCCAGGCCCGACAGGGTCACCAGCGCATCGTCGGGGAAGACGGGTTCGACTCCCGGGAGGATGTCGGCGCCCCCCCCGGCCGTGGCGGCGGGTGCCACGCCCAGGTCCTGCAGGCTCTCCAGATCGAGCTCCTCCAGTTCCAGGTGGACTTCGGGCAGCGGTTCCGGAATGGCAGGGGCCTCCGGTGCGGCGGGCACCGGGGCCGCCTCCTCGGGCCACAGGTCCTCGGAGGTGAGCACCAGGAGATCGTCCTCGGGCTCCGGCGCGGAGGGGAACGCCGGCATGGGTTCGGGAATGGGCTCGGGACGGTATTCGGGGAGGGCCGCATTGGCCCGCTGCACCAGGTCGGCGGCCGGCGTGGCGGGGACGGTGCTGAAGGGCGAGGGGGAGGCGGGGGGCGCCACGGGGGTGGCGAGGAGGGCCTTCACCCGGTCACCCAGCTCCCGCAGCTCGATGGGCTTCTTCAGGAAGCCCTGCACGGGGGCCTTGGCCAGCTTCGAGGGATCCACGGGATCGAGCACGCCCGCCATCAGGGCGATGGGCATGGTGGCGGTGGCTTCGTTGGCACGGAGGCGGGAGAGCAGCGTCCAGCCGTCCATCCCGGGCATGGCCGTGTCCACCAGGGCCACGTCGAAACGCTCCCCCCGCCCGATCCGGTCGAGGGCCTCCGCGGCGGAATCGACGCACACCAGTTCCACGTCCGTGGGAGCGAGCAGGGACTCGGCAATCCGGTGGATGCTGGGATTGTCGTCCACGAGGAGGAGACGCGGCATCGGATACCTCGGGAAGCCAGGAAGGAAAAAGAAGGCTGGGCACAACGCTACCAGAAATCAGGACTTCGATCGCAACGGAATGGATCGGCCTCAGGGCCTCAGCAGCTTCTTCAGGGTGTGGATGCGCTCCACCTCCACCAGGCGCACGAGGACGATGCGGGTCCCCACCCACACCCAGGCCACGCCCTGCCCTTCGCGCAGGGCCACCTCGGGGCCCGCGGGGAGCCAGCCCTTCACGGAGGCCCGCAGCTCCAGCCCCGTGCGCCACTCCGAGCGGAAGTAGTCCGTCACCGCCTGGCGCTGGCGCTCCGGCGCCAGGCCGGTGTTCCCCCACCGGCGATCCCAGGCATCGAAGGCCCCGCCGGGCGCCCAGGCCCAGGCCGCGTCGTAGGCCGGCCAGGCGGGCGCATCCGCGGGAATGGGAGTCCAGTCGAGGCTGCCGGGAGGCGTGGTCCGCCGCCCCATGCCGCCGGCGGCCAGGGGTTCGGTGAGGGCCATGGCCAGGGGCGGGTGGGCCACCAGCAGGCCCGGCCCGGCCGCGACGCGATGCCAGCGGCCCTTCTCCAGGTTCCAGTCCGTCCACCCCTGGGAGCCCGAGACCCACAACCGGTCGGGGTTCGGGAACCAGAGGCGGTCCCCGGCGTGCCAGGGCACGACCGCCTTGGCCCCGGGCAGATCGCGGCCATCGTCCGAGAGCCCCTCCGGCTTCACGGGCCAGTTTCGGGGCGGCGGGGGCAGACCCACCTCGTCCCAGGCGGCCAGGGTGGTTTCGCCGAGGTCGCTGTCGAGGGGCAGGGTCGTGAGCAGCAGCCGGGCCTCGGCCTTGGGTTCCGCGGGCTCGAAGAATCCGAAGATCGCGGCGCGGCCATCCCAGCTGAAACGGCTCCAGGGCCCCGACTGGGCCGACCAGAGCACGCGGCCCTCGGGCACCTCCAGCAGGCGCGTCTCGAAGCGGTCTGGCCCCATCTGCAGTGTCACGAGCAGCCGGGTGCCCTTCGCCGGATCGAGCCGCGCCGAGCAGAGGGGCGCGTCGAAGCGGTAGTGCCGCCACTCCAGGCCCCGCCAGAGCACGACTTCGCTGAGGCCCCTGGGTCCGTTCAGGGCCAGGCCCTGGTCGGCCAGGTAGGGCGAGGCGGGCTCCCAGGGCGTGCCGAAGCCGCCGCCGAAGGGCCAGGGCTCGGCCTGGTCCGGGTCCACCGTGCCCAGGAACCGCGGGGACCAGCCGTCCTCCAGATGGAAATCCGTGACCGGGTCGTAGGCGCCGAGGCTCATCACCACCGGGGCCTCGGCCGCGGTCACGCCGCCGGACGTGACGGGGCGCGGCGCCTGCACCACCGCGAAGAGGAGCAGCATGGCGGCGATGAAGAGGGTGGCGATGATGTATTTTTGGGGGATCACAGGGCGCGCCGGGTCGTTCCACCATCATGCCCACATCCGCCCCGGCTGTTCATTCCGAGGAGCGCCCGCCATGACGTCCCCTTCCCTGCTGGAGACGGAACTGAAGCTGCGGATCCCCGCCACGGCACCCTACCGCCAGCTGCTGGCGGCCCTGGGCTTCCGCGAGACGGTCCCCGCCCAGGCCGAATCCAGCGTCCTCTGGGACCGGCGCGGCGAGCTGCGGGCCGCCGGATCGGCCCTCCGCCTCCGGCGCTACGCGGGCCAGACGCGGCTCACCTGGAAGGGGCCCAAGGTCCCGGACGCGCTGCTGAAGATCCGCCCGGAGCTCGAGACCGGCGTGGAGGACGGCCACGCGTTGGAGGGCATCCTCCGTGCCCTGGGCTTCGAGCCCGTGATGGTCCTGGAGAAGGTGCGGGCCGTGTGGTCCCGCGAGGAGCTGGTGGCCTGCCTCGACGAGACCCCCTTCGGCTGCTACCTGGAACTGGAGGGCGATCCCCAGGCCATCCGGAGCGCCATGGAGGGCCTGGGGCTGGCGCCGGACCGGGCCGAGCCCCGGAGCTATCCGGAGCTCTACCAGGCCCAGGGACTCGGGGCTATTCCGCCTCGCTGAAGACCAGATCCCGTTCCTTCCCGCCGGGCCAGGTGAGGACCAGGGTGCGGTTCAGCACGGAGGGTTCGATCCGCCCCGTGCCGGCCTTCAGGGCCCTGGCCGGTGGCGTGGTGCGGACGGTATGGATCTCCACGGAGAGACCCGCCGCCGCGGCCAGGGGCAGGACGCGCCCGCGGGCGAGACTCCGCGCCTCGGCGAGCGCCATCGGCGCACTGGGATCCTCCGGGAAGACCGCCGTGAGCAAGAAGGCGTCCTCGCCCTGGGCGCTGAGCTGCACGCGCCACAGGCCCGGCTCGGGATCCGGCACGGAGACGGTGCTGGCCGCGGCGCCGGGAAAGGCCTCATCGCCGGCCTCGTCCTCCGCGAAGCGATCCGTGCGGGGCCCTCCACGCCGCCCGCCGAGGGGGCGGGAGAAGGCCCGGAGCCGGCCCGAGGGCGAAATGAGGAGGGTCCGGCGGGGCATGTGAGCGGTCTCCAGCAGCACCCGCAGGAGGGGCTGCCCGGCCTCCACCGGGAAGGTGATCTCCGCCATGCCGCCCTGCGTGCGGCCGCCCCGGTAGAGGCGGTCCAGGAGGAGGGAGGGTGGCAGCGCGGCCGCGATCATGGCTGGGGCCGGTGCCGCCGCGGGAACCGGCTGGGCGAGGCTGGCCTGGAGGGTGGGCCAGGCATTGGCCCCCTGCTTGACCTCGGCGTGGTTCCAGCTGCGGGTGAAGAGGCGCGCCCGCTGGTAGGGAAGGTCC
>JAJYBX010000163.1 GCA_021778785.1 Acidobacteriota bacterium | reverse complement strand
GAGGCCCCGCCGGGCGATGAACCAGCCCGCCAGCGCGGCCAGCGCCGCCACCAGGGCCGCGTTGAGGGCCAGGAACTCCCGGTACCGGGCCAGCAGGCGCTCCCGGGCCGCCAGGTCCTTGGCGGCCTGGACCACGCCCCCCCGGCAGGGCACGCACTCCACCAGCAGATCCGTATCCCCGGGGCCCTCGATCTGGACCAGGCCGGACGGCGCGGACGGCATCCGTTCCGCCGGCGCGAGCGTCGACATGCCCGGCCCCTCGAGGAGGGTCTGGCCCCGGGGATCGAGGACCCGCACCCGCACGCCGGCATCGCCCTCGAGATCGCGGGGCTCCACGCGGCCCTTCTCCGCCATCCGGCGCGCCACCATGCGCGTGGCGTGCTGGACGTCCTCGGCGTCGTCGCGCCACCCCGCGTCGGCCAGGGCGCGGTAGAGCACGATGGAACTCCCGCCCATGAGCAGCAGCGCGACCAGGGCATAGGCCGAGGCGAGGCGCAGGGTCAGGGAGGCCGGCCGCCGCTCAGGCATCCCGGGCCTCGAGCGTGTAGCCCACCCCGCGCCGCGTCTGGATGAGCTTCTCCGGGAAGGGGTCGTCCACCTTGCGCCGGAGCCGCCGGATGGCGGCGTCCACCAGGTTGGGGTCCCCGGCGAAGGCCAGGTCCCAGAGCTCCTCGGCGATCCGCGTGCGGGTGACCACGTGGCCCGCGTTGCGGGCGAGGAGCTCCAGCAGCGCGTACTCCTGGGCGCTCAGGTCCAGCCGCTCCCCGCCGCGGTACACGCGGCGCCGCAGGGGATCCACGGTGAGGTCGCCCACGGTCCAGGTGCGTCCGGCGGCGGGGGCCCGCTGCAGCAGGTTGTGGAGCCGGAGCACCAGCTCGGAGAAGGCGAAGGGCTTCACCAGGTAGTCGCCGCCGGCCTCCAGGCCCCGGAGGCGGTCGGGCAGGGCATCCCGGGCCGTGAGGAACAGGGCCGGCGCGGACACCCCGGCGACGCGGGCCTCCGCCAGGAGCGTGAAGCCGTCCAGCTTCGGCAGCATCACGTCGAGGATCAGCGCGTCGAAGCCCCCCTCCCGCGCGAGGAAGAGGCCCTCCTCCCCGTCGAAGGCCACCTCCACGGCAAACCCCTCCTCGCGCAGGCCCCGTTCCAGGGCGCGGGCGGCGCGGGGATCGTCTTCGACCAGGAGGAGCTTCATGGGGCCAGGATAGCCCGCCTCAACGGGGGCCGGCGGCCTCCAGCTCATGGAGGATCTCCGGCTCGCTGCGCCGGGCGGCCTCGCGGACCTGGGCCAGGAGCTGGGTCGCGTCCTGGCCACCGGCGCGGGCGCGGCGCCAGCGGGCGCGGAGCAGGAAGACATCCGTGGCCGGGGCCTTGCCCGCCGCCAGGCGCAGGAGGCGGTCGGCTTCGTCGAAGCGGGGCGGGCGGGTGGTCAAGGCGCATTCCGCGAGGCCGGCCATGCACTCGCCCCACTCGGGGCCGCTGCCGAGGGCCTGGAACCGCTGGGCCGCGGCGAGGTAGCCCTGGGAGGCCAGGAAGGCCTTCCCCCGTTCGAGGGAGAGGTTGGCGAGGTAGAAGGAGGCCAGGGCGGCCGTGGGCGCGGCCTGGGCCCCTTCGGCGAGCTGGAGGGCCTGGCGGAAGGCGGCCTCGGCCGGTTCGGAGGCCCCCTGGCACTGCTCCAGGATCCCCAGGTTGAGCTGGCAGACCGCCCGCTCCGTGCGGTTGCCCACGGCCTGGTAGAGGCGGTCGGCCTGGGTGAGGACGTCGCGGGCCTCGGGGTACTGCCGCTGGCTGAGGGCCAGGTCGCCCAGGTTGGTGAGGGCCAGGGCCTGGCCGTACCGGTTGCCCTGGGCCCGCTGGAGGGAGAGGGCCTCCTGGTAGCGGCTCCGCGCCCCGGCGAAGTCTCCGCGGGCCCGGGCCGCCACCGCGAGGTTGTTGAGGGAATTGGCCAGGCCCTGGGGGTCCGGCAGCTTCCGCTGCACCTCGGCGGCGCGGGTGAAGCAGTCCTGGGCCTCCTCCGGGTGGCCCTGGTCCTGGAGCACCAGCCCCAGATTGTTGAGGATGGCGACGCGTTGGGCCTCGTAGCCCCCCTGTTCCGCCAGGGCGATGCCCTCCCGGCCGGCCGCCGCCGCCGCGTCCAGGTGCCCCTGTTCCCGTTCCCGCAGGGCGAGGGCCTTGAGGGCGATGACCTCGCGGTAGCGGTCCTTCGCCAGGCGGGAGGTGGCGAGGGCCCAGCGCAGGGCCGCGTCCGTGGCGGGATCGCCGGTGCGGAAGAGGCAGGTGGCGTACATCACCACGGGCCCGGGGGCGTAGGGCGCCTGGAAGGCCGCCGTCCGCAGGGGGGGCAGGGCCTCCTTGTAGCCGCCCTTCGCCATGAGGTCCAGGCCCTGGGCGTAGGCGAGCAGGGCGGGGCCGTCCAGGCGCGCCTGGGGCGAGGGATCGCGGCGGGAGAGGGGCTGGATGGCACGGCCGATCCGTGCCATCAGGTCGCCGGAGATGGCCTGGAGGGCTACCGCCACGGGGCCCGCGGGGCGGATGTCACCCTGGGTCCGGGTCCGGCCGGAGGCGTCCTCCAGCACGTAGGCGAGATCCGCGGCCGGGGCCAGCCGCAGCTCGCCGCGGAGCACCAGGGCCGCGTCGAGGTAGCCGGCCAGGCGCTTGCGGTCGGCGGGGGACAGCTCGCGGCCCAGGTCGAGACCGAGGGCGATGGCGGCCTTGGCCAGAGTCTCCTGCTCCACCACCTGGAGCTGCGGGAAGGCCGCGAGGGCGGCGCCCGTGTCCATGGGCAGGGCACGCTGGGCCAGGGAGGTGTACTGGGGCTGCCCCGTGGCGTTGCCGAAGGGCAGCACCACGAGGCGGGCCGGATGGTGGCGCACCAGGTCCGCCACGGCGCCCCGGGCGTAGAGCCAGGTGCCCGCGCCCGCGGCGACCAGCATGCCCGCGGCGGAAAGGAAGGCCCACACCATGGCGTTCCGGGGCCGCAGGAGGCCGTCGAGGGTGCGGGTCACCTGGGCCGCGCTGGGGCGGCGGAAGGGGTGGGGATCGAGCATTCCGCGGAGCAGCTCGGCCAGGGGACGGGGGAGGCGCTTCCCCCGTAGGGTGCGGCGCTCACCCTGCACGATGGCTTTCATCCGCGCGCGGCCCTCGCCGGGGAAGGGATGCTCGCCGGAGAGCAATTCCCAGGCCACGATGCCCAGGGAGAAGACATCGCTGGCGGGCCCTGCCGCCTGGCCCTGGATCTGCTCGGGGGAAGCGTAGCTGGGGCTGCCCATGAAGGTGCCCGCCTGGGTGAGGCGGTCCCAGGAGGCACCGCTGCCGGTCCGGCCCAGGGTGCCGCCGGAGGGCCGGGCGGTGGCCTCGGCCCCGCCCGAGGCCTCGCGGACGGTGCCCACGGCTTCCAGGTGCGCCAGGCTCGGCACGGCCGGCGGCGTGAGGGCCGGCTCCGCGGGCGCGGCGGGATCCATCAGCCGGGCGAGGCCGAAGTCCAGCACCTTCACCTGGGGCTCGTGCCCGGTGCGGGCCACCATGATGTTGGCCGGCTTGAGGTCGCGGTGGACGAGGCCCTTGGCGTGGGCGGCCTCCAGGGCCCGCGCCACGGCGCGGAGGACCCGCAGGCGGTCGCGGGGGCGCAGGTCCGGCGCGGCGCGGTCGAGGGTCTCGCCGGGCACGAGTTCCATGGCGATGTAGGTGCCCGAGGGATCCTCCACCCAGTCATGCACCTGGCAGACATGTGCGTGATTGAGCTGGGCCAGGGCCAGGGCCTCCCGCCGGAACCGGTCCAGGGCACCGGCCTCCCGTTCACCTCCGGGCCGCAGGGCCTTCAGGGCGACGGTCCGCTCCAGGGTGGGGTCCCAGGCCCGGTACACCGTGCCCATGCCACCGGTGCCCAGGGCCCCCTCGATCCGGAACCGGCCCACCTGGGTCCCGGGTTCCAGGAGCCGGGGATCGGCGGGGACCGGGGACGCCGCAGGGTCATTCGGGGGCAGGGGCATGGGGCACCGGGGAGATATTCGACCTTATCATCCGTTGACGGTTCACTGGCCCCGGTGTGACAGGGCCTCTTGCACGGCCCGCTCGAGGGCCTGGAGGGTGTAGGGCTTCTGGAGGAAGCCCGCCAGGCCCCGGCCCAGGAACTGCTGGATGGATTCCTGCTCGTTGTAGCCGCTGCTGAGGATCACGGGGACTCCCGGGTGGAGCCGCCGGAGGTGCTGGAAGGCCTCCCGCCCATCCATGTGGGGCATGGTGAGATCCATGAGCACCAGGTCGATGGTGTCCTTCTCGCGGGTGAAGACCTCCACCGCGTCCAGCCCGTCCACCGCCGTCATCACCTTGAGCCCGAGGGACTCCAGGGCCGCGCCGGCGGCCTCGCGGATCATCTGCTCGTCGTCCACCAGGAGCACGGTGCCGACCTGCCTGGGGACCCGGGCCGACTCGCGGGGGGCATCCTCTCCGGAGCAGGTCGCACAGGCGGGGAAGAGGAGGCGGAAGGTGGTGCCGCGCCCGGGTTCGCTGTAGATCCGGATGCCGGCGTGGTGCCCCTTCAGGATGCCCAGGGTGGCCGACAGCCCGAGGCCCCGGCCCGTGACCTTGGTGGTGAAGAAGGGCTCGAAGATGCGGCCCTGAACTTCGGTGCTCATGCCGGAGCCCGTGTCGGACACCTCGAGGGCCACGTAGGTTCCGGGCGAGAGATCCTGCCCGTGGTAGAGCTGGTCCAGGTAGGGCCGGTCCAGCTCGGCGACGCTGGTGGCCAGCCGGATGGTGCCCTCGCGGTCCCCGATGGCATCCGAGGCATTGGTCACCAGGTTCATGATCACCTGCTGGATCTGGGCCGCGTCCGCCTGCACCAGGGGCAGGGACTCTGCGGGGTGGAACCGGAGGGCGATCTTCTTCGAGATGGAGACTTCCAGCAGGTGCGTCATCTCCCGCACCACCTGGTTCAGGTCGTAGGGCCGCACCACGAAGCGGCCCTTGCCCGAGTAGGCGAGCATCTGGCGGGTGAGGTCGGCGGCGCGGTGGATGATGCGTTCGAGGCTCTCCAGGTGGGGGATGGCCGGGGATTCGGGGGCGAGCTTGAGCTGGGCCACGTTCATGTGGCCCAGCATGGCCGTGAGGAGGTTGTTGAAGTCGTGGGCGATGCCGCCGGCCAGGACGCCCAGGCTCTCCAGCTTCTGGGCGTGCTGCATCTGCCGTTCCAGCTCCAGGCGGGCCTGCTCCGCGTACTGGCGCTCCAGCTCCGCCGAGGCCCGGGCCGAGAAGATCCTGAGCAGGGAGGCCACCAGGGACGGATTGGACAGCGGGTGACGGTTGCAGATGCCGATGAGGCCCAGCACCTTTCCGCCGGAATCCTGCAGGGCCGAGCCCACGTAGCTCTGGAGGCCCGTCTGGCGCAGGCCCGGATCCTGCGGGAAGG
>JAJYBX010000162.1 GCA_021778785.1 Acidobacteriota bacterium | reverse complement strand
CAGAGCTGCGCCTCGTGGTGGACCGCAAGGCCGCCTCGGACCTGGGCGTGAGCCCGGCCCTGGTGGCCTCCATGGTCCGACCCCTCGTGGACGGCGAGAAGGTGGCCAAGTACGAAGACGAGGGTGGCGAGCAGCGGGACGTGCGGATCCGCCTCGCCGACCGGCAGCGCCGCTTCGCGGCCCAGCTGGCCAACATGACCGTGCAGAGCACCAAGGACCTGGGCGGCGGCAAGCACCCGCTGGTGCGCCTCAACCAGGTGGTGCGCTTCGAGGAGGGCATCGCCCCCGCCAAGCTCCAGCGCCACGACCTGATGGAAGAGGTGGAGGTGGACGCCAACTTCGAGGGCTCCACCCTGGGCGAGGTCAGCGCCGGGGCCGCTGCCAAGGTGGCCGCGCTCAAGGCCAGCGGGCAGCTCCCGGAGGGCGTGCGCGTGGAGTTCCTGGGTCAGACCCGGGACAGCAAGGAGACCGCCGGCTACATGGGGTCGGCCCTGCTCCTCGCGGTGTTCTTCATCTACTTCGTGCTGGCCAGCCAGTTCGAGAGCTTCAAGATCCCCGTCGCCATCATGGCCAGCCTGCCGCTTTCCATGGTGGGCATGGTGCTGATGCTCCTGGTCACGGGCGATTCCATGTCCATGATGACGAGCATCGGCCAGATCCTCCTCATGGGCCTGGTGACGAAGAACGCCATCCTGCTGGTGGATCACGCCCTGCACCTGCAGCGCGAGGAGGGCATCCCCCGCCGCCAGGCCATCATCCGCGCAGGCATGGTCCGGCTGCGGCCCATCCTCATGACGAGCTTCGCCATGATCGGCGGCATGCTGCCCCTCTTCCTGGCCCTCGGCGCCGGCGCCGAGATGCGGGCGCCCATGGCCCGGGCCGTGGTGGGCGGCATCATCACCTCCACCCTGCTCACCCTCATCGTGGTGCCCGTGTTCTTCGAGATCATCGAGGACATGACGCTGGCCAAGGGCTGGGCCTGGATCCGCCGAAGGCTCGGCCGGCCCGAAGAGGAAGCCGTGGAGATTCCCGTGGAGGAGGCCCCCTTTGCCTGACTTCTTCGAAGCCGTCGAGACCCGGCGCACCGTGCGGGATTTCCTGCCCGACCCGGTGCCGCAGGAGGTGCTGGACCGCTGCCTGGAAGCCGCCCGGCTTGCTCCCAGCTCCAGCAACCTCCAGCCCTGGGAATTCGTGGTGATCCGCGATCCGGAGGTCCGGCGCGCGGCCAACGCCGCCTGCCTGGACCAGCTGCCGGCGAAGACCGCGCCCGTCCTGGTGGCCCTGGTGACGCACCGGGACACCTGGCGGCGCAACCGGAACGAGATCCTGCGGGTGTTCGAATCCCGGGGGCCCCTCCGCAAGAGCCAGGCGACCTACTACCGGAAGCTCATTCCGATGGTCTACACCACGGGCCCCTTCGGGCTCCTGGGGCCCCTGAAGCGGGGGATCAGCCGGCTGCTGTCCCTCTTCCGTCCCACGCCGAACTTCATGTCGCGCTCGGACATCCGGGTCATGGCCCACAAGAGCACGGCCCTGGCCGCCGCCACCTTCATGCTGGCCCTGCGGGCCGAGGGCTACGACAGCTGCCCCATGGAGGGCTTCGATCCCTGGCGCGCCGCGAAGCTGCTGGGCCTGCCCCGCGGCGCCGAGGTGAACATGTTCCTCGCCGTGGGCAGGCGCAGCGACAAGGGCGTGTGGTGGGACCGCGTCCTCATGCCCCGGGACTGGGCCGTGCGGGAGGTCTGACCAGCCTGTCTTTCGATAATCGTCCCTCGTCCTCCGGCGCAGGCTCGGGCACTCTGGAATGTCCATGGAAGCGCTGTCCCAAGACCTGAAGGATCTCCTCCGCCTGGCCGAGGCGCCGGCGGGGGCGCTCGATGCGCCGGGCGCGAAGCTGCGCTGGACGTCGCCGCCGGCCCTGGCCCTGGTGCTGGCGCGGTGGATCACCCGCGACGGCCGGCGCACCTCGCTGTGGGTGGACGCCCCCAGCGAGGCCGAGGCCCGCACCCTCGCCGCGGACCTGCAGGCCCTGCTGCCGGGCGTGGGCGTGGCGCACTTCCCGGGCTTCGCGCCCTACGCCGGCGGGGAGAGCAGCCCGCCGGCCATGGTGCTTCGGGACCGGCTGTCCACGCTGGTGGGCCTGCTGGAGCGGCGCGTGCAGGTGCTCGTCACGGGGCCCCTGGCGGCCAGCGAGCGCCTGCCCCACCCCACCTGGTTCCAGAAGCAGAAGCTGGAGCTGCGCCTGGGCGCCGAGGTGCCCCGGGAGCTCCTGCTGGAGACCCTCGTGGCCCTGGGCTACCGGCGCACGGAGATGGCCTCGGCGCCGGGGGAATTCAGTTCCCGGGGCATGGTGGTGGATCTCTGGCCCGACCACCTGGAGCAGCCCCTGCGCCTGGAGACCTTCGGCGACGAGCTGGAGCGCCTGAGCCCCTTCGACCCCGACACCCAGCGCCGCACGGGCGAGGCGCTGGATTCGCTCACGCTCTATCCCCGCTACGAAGCCGAGCGGCGCCTGCTGCTGGAGGCGACGGAGGCCCGCGCGGACCGCACGCCGGAGCCCGGCGATGATCTGGCCTTCCGGCGCGCCCGCCTGGCCTCCCACGGCCACTTCCCCGGCGAGGAGCTGTTCTACCCGCTGGCGGGGCAGTTGGCGGGCCAGCCCGGGGGCCAGCTGGTCCACTGGATGCCGCCCTGCCTGCGGGTGCGCCTGGATCCCGCCTGGGAGGAGGCCCTGCGGGAGACCGAGCGGGCCCGCATCGAGGAGGGCCTGGCGGTGCTCCGCCGGGGCGGCGTGGTGTGCCCGGACGTCGATGACCGCTTCCTGGCCTCCGATCCCAGCCGGCCCACCCTCCACCTCACCGAGTGGCAGAGCGAGGCCACCGTGCCCCTCGCCGCCCAGCCCGTGCGGGAGTTCCAGGGGCGGGCGGGAGAGCTGGCAGAGCATCTGAAGGACCTGGCCCTCACGGGCCACCGCGTCTTCCTGGCGGGCTCCACCCAGGGCATGCGGGACCGCCTCTCGGAGCTCCTGCGGGAGCACGACCTGCCCCTCGGCACGGGCACGGACAGCGGCTGCCGGGCCATCCACCTCGTCCTCAGCGCCGGCGTGCATCTCAAGGAACCCGGCCTCGTCCTGCTCACGGAACGGGAAGTCTTCGGCCGCCGGGCCGTGCAGGCCGCGCCCAAGAAATCCCGCAGTGCGGCCTTCCTCTCGGACCTGCGCGACCTCAAGCCCGGCGACCGGGTGGTGCACCTGGACCACGGCATCGGCGAGTTCGTGGGCTTCGCCACCCTCACCGCGGGCGGCGAGGAGCAGGAGGTGCTCCAGCTCCGCTACGCCGACGGCGGCCAGCTGAGCGTGAGCCTGGAGCGGGCCGACCTCCTCCAGCGCTACACCGGCGCCGAGGGCCACCTGCCGCCCCTGGACAAGCTGGGCGGCGCCTCCTGGGCCAAGGTGAAGCGCCGGGCCAAGAAGGCCATCCGCGACATGGCCGAGGAGCTGCTGAAGCTCTACGCCCAGCGCAAGCTGGAGCAGGGCCACGCCTATCCGCCCGACGGGCCGGAGATGGCGGCCTTCGAGGCCAGCTTCCCCTTCACGCCCACGCCCGACCAGATCGAGGCCAGCGAGGCGGTGAAGGCGGACCTGGAGTCCCCGCGGCCCATGGACCGCCTGCTGGTGGGCGACGTGGGCTTCGGCAAGACGGAGGTGGCCATGCGCGCCGCCGCCAAGGTGGCGCTCGAAGGCCGCCAGGTGGCCGTGCTCTGCCCCACGACCATCCTCTGCTTCCAGCACTTCCGGACCTTCAAGGAACGCTTCGCCGGCTTCCCCGTGAAGATCGAGATGCTCAACCGCTTCGTGGACAAGGAGGACGCGAAGCGCATCCAGGATGAGCTGGCCGACGGCAAGATCGAGATCGTCATCGGCACCCACCAGATGCTGGGCGCCCGGGTGAAGTTCGCGGACCTGGGCCTGGTGGTGGTGGACGAGGAGCAGCGCTTCGGCGTGGCCCACAAGGAGAAGCTGAAGAAGCTGCGGCTCAACGTGGACCAGCTGGCCATGAGCGCCACGCCCATCCCCCGCACCCTGCACATGAGCCTCACGGGCCTGCGCGAGATCAGCCTCATCGAAACGCCACCGAAGGATCGGCTCGCCATCGAGACGGTGGTGGCGCCCTGGTCGGATGAACTGATCCAGACCGCCATCCAGTTCGAGCTGCGCCGCGGCGGGCAGGTGTACCTCGTCCACAACCGGGTGGAATCCATCACGGCCATCGCCGCGCGGGTGCGCGAGCTGGTGCCCGACGCCCGCGTGGGCGTGGGCCACGGCCAGATGACCGACGAGGGCCTGGAGCAGGTGATGCTGGCCTTCATGGAGGGCCGGCTGGACGTGCTGGTGGCCACCACCATCGTGGAGAACGGCCTGGACGTGCCCAACGCCAACACGCTCATCGTCCACCGGGCCGACGCCTTCGGCCTCAGCCAGCTCTACCAGCTGCGGGGCCGCGTGGGGCGCAGTGACGTGCCGGCCTACGCCTACCTGCTGATCCCCGCCAAGCACGAGATCAGCGAGGATGCCCGCAGGCGCCTGCAGGCCCTGGAGGACTTCTCCGAGCTGGGCTCGGGCTTCCGCGTGGCGGCCATGGATCTCGAGCTGCGCGGCGCGGGCAACCTGCTGGGCGGCGAGCAGAGCGGGCAGATCCACGAGATCGGCTTCGAGCTCTACGTGAAGCTCCTGGAGGAGACGCTCCAGGAGCTGCAGGGCCAGCCCAGCGGCACCTTCGAGGTGAAGCTGGACGGCCTCGCCGGCGGCGCCCAGCTCGGCCGCCGCTGGATCGACCAGGCCAGCGAGCGCCTGGTGGCCTACAAGCGCCTCTCCCGCCTGCGCAGCGAGCAGGACCTGGCGCTCTACCGCCTGGACCTGGAGGACCGCTTCGGCCACGTGCCCGAGGACGACGAGGGCACCCAGCGGTTCTTCGAGGTGCTGAAGGTGAAGCTGCGGGCCCAGGCCCTCGCCGTCTCCGAGGTCACTGTGGACAAGGGCCGCCTCAAGCTGCGCCTCAGCCCCCAGACCCCCGTGGATCCCGCCAAGCTCATGGCCTGGGTCCGCACCCAGAAGGACGCCCAGCTCAACCCCGACGGCGCCGTGCTGCTGCCCCTTCCGCCAGGCGAGGGTGGCCCCGTGATGCAGGCCCAGCGGGTGCTGGCGGAATGGGCGGGGATGGTGGGCTGAGATCCCCGGCTATCGCCGATCAGGGGGTGGTAGGGCCCGGGAACGCGACCCCCAGGGACAAAAAAAGCCCGCCGCCCAGGGGGCGGCGGGCCGGAAGGCTGGGCGGATCAGATCTTGGTGACGTTGATCGCCTGGGGGCCCTTCTGCCCCTGGCCGGTGTCGAAGCTGACGCGCTGGTTCTCGTCCAGGGAC
>JAJYBX010000161.1 GCA_021778785.1 Acidobacteriota bacterium | reverse complement strand
CCAGGCCGCCTCGGCCCATTGGGTGCGCTCCACCTCGGGCAGCAGCAGATCCTTGAGCCCCTGCCAGTCCTTGCGTTTCCGGGCGTCCTTCACGTAGGCCTCCCGCACCGCCCCCGGGGGCCAGGCGCTGGGCGGCAGGGTGGGTGAGGGCACGAGGCTGTCCAGGAGGGGGCGGATGGGCTTGCCGCCGAAGGTGGCGGTGAGCCCCAGCCAGATGTCCCAGAGGCTCCAGGAGGTGGGCTGGCGGGCCAGGGCCCGCTCCACCTCCGGCACGGCGGCCCGGCAGACGCCCTGCATGAGGGGGCTGTGGGCGGCGGCATCGCCCGGGACCAGGGCCCCGTTCCGGATCTCGTCCCAGTCCCCGCTGCGGAAGGTGCGGTCCAGGACATCGGCCAGCTCGCCCCAGATGGCCTGGTCCTCCTCCGGTGCGAGGGCCTCCACAGGCTGCGCCTCCCGCTGGGCCTCCTGGCGTTCCTGGGCCTCGGCCCGGGCCTCGTGCTCCTTCCGCCACCGGCCCACATCGAACCGCTCGTCGACGGGGTGGAGCGGCCCCGGCTTCGCGCCGAAGCGCAGCTCGGTCCGCCGCGTGGCCCGGTCCCGGAGCAGGTACAGCAGATCCTCCAGCGCCCCGAGGTGGTCCGGATGGGCGCGGAGGAAATCGCGGAGGAGCTGCGGGCGGGACCGGAGCCCCCCGGCCTGGGCGGCCTGCACCAGGGCCGCCGCTTCCGGCGGGGTGCCTCCGCTGGCCACCAGACGCCCCCGCTCCCCGAAGATCACCCACTGGGGCCCGGGTCCCGTCTGGTGCCGCTGCTGGAGGAAGGCCGACACCTCGGCGGCCCTGCCGCCGTAGTAGGCCACGGGAACCTCCAGGTCGATCCATTCGGGCGCGGCCAGCAGGGCATCCACCTTCGGTTTCCATTCCCCCTTGGGACCGTCCACCACCACCAGCAGCCCCGAGGTGAGCTGGCCGATGCGCCGCTCCAGCAGTTGGGCCGTGGGGCCGAAGGGCCCGGCCGGCTGGGCGGAGGCCCCGGCGCAACCGAGGACCAGGATCGAACCGACGGCGAGGCGCATGACGGCTCCAGGCGGGGAGAGGCCCAGCATAGCGCCCCCTGAGGGTCAGGCTGGCGTCAGCGCCCTGTCCGCGCGGCGGCCGAGATCGCCGCTGCCCTGGGAGTTGGCGAGGTTCTTGGCCAGGGCGGGGAGCAGGGTCTCCCGGGCGAAGCCGGGCAGCACGGGCAGGAGGTCGGCGGCGGCGGCCACGGCGAAGACCTGGTGGGCGTGGTTGAAGGCGGGATCGTTCCGGGAGGCGGCCTCGGCCAGGGTCGCCAGGACGGCCTCGCCCTGCCCCGCCTGCGCCAGGGCCTGGGCCAGCCCCATGGCCTCGGGCACTTCCGCATCCAGCACCGCATCCAGCAGGGCCTCCCGGGTGGCCGGCCCGGCAGGCGGGCGGGGCGTCACTCGGTCCTCCGCCTCGTCCGTGGGGAAGAGGTTCACCAGGGCCGCCGCCTGGGCCCAGAGCCGGGCGTCCGTCGCGCCGGTGCGGGTCAGGGTCGCGAGGTAGGTGAAGGTCCAGGCCGTCTTGCCCTCCAGGTCCCGCCGGGCGTCCAGCACCTTCTCCGAGGCCGCGACCACCAGGGCCGCGCGCAGCTCCGCCAGGGTGAGGCCCGCCTTCGCGCGCCCCGCGAGGCGGTCCAGCAGCTCCACCAGCCCCAGGTCGCACACCTCGCGGACGAGGCCTTCCAGGTCGGCGGGCTGCGAGGGCGCCCGGCCTTCGGCCAGGTCGGGCGCCACGCCCTCCAGCCGGGCCGCGGCGCGGCGGTGCCAGAAGGTGTCCTCCGGCGTGGCCGCCAGCCAGGCGGCGAGGCCCAGGAGGCGGCGACCCGTGGCCCTGGGCTGGTCGAGGAGGGCCAGGAGGTCGCCCAGGTGGTCGGCCAGCACCGCCTTGTGGCCCACGTTGGCCATATCCGGGGCCACCAGGGCGCCGAGACGGCGGAAGTCGTCGGAGACTGGCGTCTCGAAGCCCTGGGCCTCCGCGTAGGCGAGGCCCGGACGGCGGGCCCGGATGAAGTCCTCCAGGTTGCGCCAGCTGCCGCTGCCCGCCGCGGCTTTCAGCGGTGCGGCCCGGCGCCCCTCGTGGGCGGCCATGTGGAGCTGGGTGGCCAGCAGGCGGTGGAAGCTCGCGGATTCCAGCAGGGGCCGCAGGCGGAAGACGGCCCGCAGGCCCAGGATCCCGTGGGGCACGTGGGGCAGGTAGGCCTCCCAGTCGATGCGTGGGATGAGCGTCTTCACGGCCTCGCGCACCCCGTCGCGGAGGCCGTCGGGCTCCCCGCTCCGCGCCGCGAAGGCTGCGAAGAAACCCGCCGTGGGCTGCTCGATCTCGGACTGCCAGCGCTCAATCACCACCATCGCCTCAGGCCTCCATCGGCAGATTCCACGCCTGGGCCACGATCCGGGCCCAGTGGTGGGCCCAGGCGCGGGTCCAGACGAGGCTGCCCTCCTTCATGTCGGCGGCCAGGAGCCGCTCCCGGAGGCCCGCCCGCAGCGGCTCCGCGGCGGGTCCAAGCGCCTCCTCCGCCAGGGCCAGCAGGGCAGCGCGGGCCTCCCGCGCCTGGTCGTGGTGGGCCAGGTAGCCCGCGGACTCGGGCGATGGGGCGGCGGCGCGCAGCCGCTGCCAGGCCTCGAAGGCGGCGCGGGCCCGGGGATCCTGGGCCAGGGGGGGCTTCACGCGCTCCCAGCCCTGGCCCGCATCCAGGGCGGGTCCGGCGCGGAGGACGGCCTCCCGCAGCTTCATGGCCTTGGCCACATCGCGGTCCAGGTGCTTGAGGGCCACGAACGTGCGGGGCCTGGCCTTCCCCTCGCGCCGGTCGAAGAAGGCGTTGAGGGCGGAGACCACCAGGTCCATGGGCACGCCGGCGGCCTCCCAGGCCAGCACCTGCCGGAAGTCGTCGGTGCTCAGCAGGCCCGCCCGGCCCCAGGCGCGGAAGGCCCACTCCCGCTCCAGCCAGTCCTTCTCCTCGCGGCTGTAGGCCATCAGGGTTTGGCGGGCTGGGCCGGCGGCTCGGGGAACAGCCAGGTGCCGTCCTTCAGTTGCAGGGCGCCGTCCTTCCAGGCCAGCACCTCGTCGGGGAAGATCCGCGCCCGGGCGAAGCCCCGCAGGCGGAAGGTGCCCGAGGCCAGGGGCTTCCCCCTGCGGTCCCAGACATCCAGGTGCCAGGCCGTACCCGACAAGTGGGTGATCTGCACGAAGGCCGCCCCGTCGCCCTGGCCCGCCCACTGGGCCCCTGCGGGCAGGGACGCCGGCTTGGTCGGAATCCGGGAACAGCCCACCAGTGCCACCACGATCAGCCCCGCCGCCCACCGCCCGTTTCGCATGTCGTCACTCCTGAATCTCATTTTAGTCAGAGCCGTCTAGACTGGAGGGCGAGGGGCACATGGTCCTGATCCGCGAACAGATCCGCTACAAGAGCCGCAAAGAGGTCGAGAAGCTGCGCGAGGCCGGCCGCCTGGCCGCCAACGCCCTGCGCCTGGCCGCCCGCGCCGCGAAGCCGGGCGTGAGCCTGCTGGAACTCGACAAGCTGGCCGAGGACTACATCCGCAAGCAGGGGGCCAAGCCCAGCTTCAAGGGCTACCACGGCTTCCCCGGCACGCTCTGCACCTCGGTGAACGACAAGGTGGTGCACGGCATCCCGTCCAAGTACGTCCTCCAGGAGGGCGACATCATCGCCATCGACTGCGGGGCGAAGCTGGACGGCTACCATGGCGACACCTGCCTCACCGTGGGCGTGGGCAAGATCAGCGACGAGGCCCGGATGCTCATCCAGACCGCCCAGCTGGCCATGTTCCTGGGCATCGAGCACTGCCGGCCCGGGGTCCGCCTCGGCGACATGGCCACCGCCGTCCAGGCCTTCGCGGAGGAGCGGGGCTATTCGGTGGTGCGGGAGTACATCGGCCACGGCATCGGCCGCGACCTGCACGAGGATCCCCAGGTGGTCTTCGCCGAGCAGCGCCCCGGCACGGGCTTCCGCATGGAGCCCGGCATGACCATCACCATCGAACCCATCCTCAACACCGGCAGCCACAAGTGCCTGGTGGAACCCGACGGCTGGACCGTGCGCACCCGGGATGGCGGCCTCTCCGCCCAGTTCGAGCACGACATCGCCATCACCAAGGACGGGCCGGAGATCCTGAGCCTCCCGGACAGGGAGTTCGAGCTGGAGGATGGGCTCTAGCCGGACTGCCGGTAGGGATCCTTGCGGTGGACCTGCATGAAGGGGGCGGGGTCCGTGACGGGCGTCCAACCCAGCTTGGTGTAGAGCCCATGGGCGTCGCGGGTGGCCAGCATGAGGCGGCGCATGCCCTGCACCTCGGGGAGGTCCATCAGCGCCCGGACCATGGCGGCCGACAACCCCCGCCCGCGATGCTCCTCCAGGACGAAGACATCCGCCAGGTAGCCGAAGGTGGTCCGGTCCGTGGCCATGCGGGCAAAGCCCACCTGCGCACCGTTCCCATCGTAGGCGCCTGCGCAGAGGCTGTGGCGCAGCGCCCGTTCCACCACCTCCCGGGGGATGCCCGGCGACCAGTAGCTGCGGACCAGGTAGCCGTGGATCACGTCGATCTGGAGTTCCCCTGGATCCAACGAGATCCGGTAGCCGTCGGGGGCCGGCGCGGGGAGAGGATCCCCTGCCGGGGGGCCCGGCCGGGACGGGTCGCCGCATCCCTCGGCCCAGCGCCGGACGGAACCGGGCAGGTCGGGGGCCGGGCCGTCGTACCCCATCCGGCGGAGCACCTCGGCGGTGGGCACGTTGCCCTCGCGGCTACGGAAGAGCGCCCGCACCACGCCTTCAGCGGCCAGGTCACCTCCCTTGAGGAAGCGCTGTTCCAGGAAGAACCACTTCCCGTCCCAGCCCAGGAGCCGGGTGTGGAGCTCATAGCGCGCGAAGGGTTCCAGGCTCCGCCGGTAGCGCATGGTGATGCCGCCCACCAGCGGCTTCCAGCGGTTGCGCAGCATGGCGCGGCCCAGGCTGGTCCGGAAGCTGAGGTCGAAACGGCCCAGGTCCATGACGCTCAGGAACCGCCCGTTGTTCATGTGCAGGTTCACGTCGAGGTCGTTGAGCCAGACGCGGAAGCGGAGCACCGACGTCCCCAGGGGATCCAGCGGAGGTCGGCCTTTGAGGGTGAGGCCTTTCCAGAGCAGGCGGGCGAGCAGGGTCATGGGACCCAGGCTACCTTAGAGTACCTAACAAAACCCCCAGGGGGCCGCGCGAGGGCCGCCGGGCGAGCGAGGCGAGGAACGCGAGAAGACGCGTAGCGGGCACTACGCGCGACGAGCGTGACGCGGCATCGCGACGCCCGCCGGCCCTCGCCCGGAGGGAGAAAGCCAGGTGGGCGCCCCGCGGCGTCACGGCCCTTGAACGATGTCCCGCATCGCCCTGCGGGCCCT
>JAJYBX010000160.1 GCA_021778785.1 Acidobacteriota bacterium | reverse complement strand
GGAGCAGCTCCCGGTTCCTCCCCCCCGCCAGGGCCACCACCGCGAGCTCATCGGGATGGGCCCGGACCACGTCCAGGGTGGCGGTGCCGATGCTGCCCGTGGAGCCGAGGAGGGCGAGGTGGCGCATGGGTGAAGGATCTCCACGAAGGACACTAAGAAGAGACAGGAGGGCACGAATGCGGGATGGTCCGGGTCAGTTGACCATCCGGAGCCACTCCAGTTTCGGATGGTGGCCGAAATTCAGAAGTACACCTACGGGATGTCCGGTGGCCTTGAGGTAGTTCAGGAGCTGGGCCCGATCGGCCTGGCCGAGGCCATTGGACGCCTTGATCTCCACCAGGACTACACCAAACACCACGAAGTCAGCACGATAGGTTTTGTTCAGAGGTTCGCCCTTGTAGCGGATCTGGAGCAGGACCTCCTGCTCGAAGGGAACCCCCGCCTGTCGCAATTCCCTGGCGAAGGCTTCGGCATAGACGGCCTCAAGGAAGCCCGGCCCCAGGGCGCGATGGACCTCAATGGCTGCACCGACGATGGCAAACACCTCGTCCTTGAAGCGCAGTTCATTCGTGTCCATTCGGCGCCTTCGTGTCCTTCGTGGATATCAGTTGAAGCCCAGCGCGAAATGCACGTAGGCGTAGAGCACCGGCGCGGCGAAGACGAGGCTGTCCACGCGGTCGAGGATGCCGCCGTGGCCGGGGATGGACACGCACACGTTCGAATCCTTCACGCCGGCGCTGCGCTTCCAGGTGCTCTCCACGAGGTCGCCCAGCTGGCCGGCCACGCCCATGAGCAGGCCCAGGGCCACGGCGTCCACCCAGGTCCATTCGGTGCAGACGGTGGCGATCATCAGGAAGGCCCCGGCCACGTTGCCCGCCAGGTTGCCCGCGGCGCCCTCCCAGCTCTTCTTGGGGCTCACCCGGGGGGCCAGCTTGTGCTTCCCGAGGAAGGTGCCCACGAAGTAGGCGGCGGTGTCCCCCAGCCAGGTGATGACGAAGAGGGCCAGGACGAGGCGGCTGCCGGTCCTGGACAGGGTGCCCTGGAGCATGAAGAGCTTCTGCTGGAAGCCCAGGCCGAAGCCCATGACCAGGGCCCCGAGCCAGGTGATGGCCTGGCTGGGCAGGGCCTCCTCCAGCTTGGGGTCGAAGAAGAGGGCGCCGAAGTGGACCACCAGGAAGCCGCCCGCGAAGACCGCCCACAGGGGGAGGGGATCCGTGTTGCCGGTGACGAGGAAGAAGTGGGCCAGGACGCCCCAGGCCACCAGGAGGCCGGAGATGAGGGAGGGGTTGAAGCCCCGGACCCGGGCCATGAGGGTCATCTCCCGCACGCCGCCCAGGATGGCCAGGGCCATGAGGGCCAGGTAGGCCCAGGGAGCCCAGGGCCGGTCCCCGTGCCAGAGCAGGGTGAGGAAGAAGACGGCGAACACCAGCCCCGTGGCGATCCGCACGGTCATGTTCTTCTTGTCCACGGTGGGCGTGGTGCGGTCGGGCATCAGAGGCCTCCGAAGCGGCGTTCCCGCTGGGCGTAGTCCTCCAGGGCCTCCCGCAACTGGGCCGGACCGAAGTCGGGCCACAGGCAGTCGGTCATGTGGAACTCGGCGTACGCGGACTGCCAGAGCAGGAAGTTGGAAATGCGGTGCTCCCCGCTGGTGCGGATGAGCAGGTCCACGTCCGGCACCCCGGCGGTCCAGAGGCGGGCGCCCAGGGCCGCCTCGTCCACCTGGTCGGGCCGGAGGCCGTCGGCCACGCAGCGCCGGGCGGCCTCGACCAGCTCCAGGCGGCTGCCGTAGTTCACGGCCAGGTGGAAGGTCATGCCCGTGTGGCCGGCGGTGGCGGCCTCGAGCCCCTGGATGTCCCCGCGGATGCCGGCGGGCATCCCTTCGAGGGAGCCCAGGTGGTGGAAGCGGATCCCCTTCCTCGCCAGCTTGGGGACGAACATCCGCAGGTACATGCGCAGCAGGGCCATGAGGGCGCCCACCTCGAGGGGGGGGCGCTTCCAGTTCTCCGTGGAGAAGGCGTAGAGGCTCAGGTGCCGGATCCCGGCGTCCGAGGCGGCCTCCAGGATGCGTTCGACCGCCTGCACCCCGGCCTTGTGGCCCTTGATCCGCGGCCAGCCCCGCTGGGCCGCCCACCGGCCGTTGCCGTCCATGATGATGGCGACATGGGTTGGTACAGTCATCGTGGGTTCCAATGGCCCGGAATGCCTGGTCGCCCCCCGTGGGCGGCCTCGCGTATCCCCGCAGGGGATACCGAGATGATGATGGCGACATGGGTCGGCGCTGTCATCGCGGGCTCCGGGCGCCCATGGCAGAAGGCCATTCCCCGTGGGCGGCCTCGCGTATCCCCGCAGGGGATACCGGGAAGATGATGGCCACGTGGGTCGGAACGCTCACGGCCGAAGAACCTCGAATATGAAAAAGGTCATGCTAACACGGGGGTTGCCGACGAGACGGAGAGGGGCTGGACCAGGAAGTCCCCGTGCTAGGCTTGTTCCCACCCATTTCCCGGCGACCGCCCATGGTTCAGTTCAACACCCGTGCCAACGAGATCCTGCTGAAGCTGGTCTACTACGGCCCGGGCCTGTCCGGGAAGACGACCAACCTGCAGTCCCTGCACGCCATGTGCACGGACACCCAGCGGGGGGAGCTGTTCTCCGTGAACACCCAGGAGGACCGCACCCTCTTCTTCGACCTGCTTCCCATCAACCTGGGCTACATCTACGGCAATGCCATCCACCTGCAGATCTACACGGTGCCCGGCCAGGTGCAGTACGACGCCAGCCGCCGGGTGGTGCTGGGCGGGGCCGACGGGGTGGTGTTCGTGGCGGATTCCGCCGAAGCCAAGATGCAGGAGAACGTCGATTCGCTGTCGAACCTCTACCACAACCTCAACGCGAACCGCCTGAACATCAAGCAGATCCCCTTCGTCATCCAGTACAACAAGCGGGACCTGCCCGACGCCATGGCCGTGGGCGTCATGAACCGCCGCCTGAACTTCCGGAGCGTGCCCTACTTCGAGTCCGTGGCGAACCGCGGCACCGGCGTGCTGGAGACCTTCCTCGCCATCACCCGCGAGACGGTGGGCTACACCTTCAAGAAGTACCACCTGGACAAGAAGATCAAGGACTTCGACGAGATGCTCAACCTCATCGAGTCCAACGTGCGCTCCAACCTGCGGGAGCTGCCGCCCCAGCAGGAGCCCTCGGCCGCCCCCTCCTCGGAGGCCACGGTGCTGCGCCACAGCAACGTGAGCGTGGCGGACCTGGTGCCGGGCAAGGTGGCGGATGCCCAGGAGCTGCTGGAGGACGCCCTCAAGTCCAACATGGAGACGGCCCGGCTCTACTCGGAGCTGAAGCAGGCCAAGGAGAGCCTGGAGAAGAAGAACGAGGAGATGAGCCAGCTCTACACCCAGCTGGACCGGGCGAACCAGGACAACCTGAAGACCCGGAAGTACCTCGAGGGGCTGGTCCAGAACATGGGCGAGGCTGTCATCTCCTTCACCGCCGATGGCAAGATCCTCACCTGGAACGCCGCCGCGGAGCGCATCTTCGGCTACACCCGGCCCGAGATCGTGGGCCGCAACATGACCCAGCTCTCGCCGGACCGGCTCCTCTCGGAGCTGGAGGTGGCGCTGCAGCAGGTGGGCCGGGGCCAGGTCGTGCGGGACATGGAGACCACCCGGATGCGCAAGGGGGGCGTGGCCTTCCCGGCCAGCGTCACCTATGCCCCGGTACGGGGTGGCGACGATCGCGTGCTGGCCTATTCCGCCCTGGTGCGCGACCTGGGTGAGAAGAAGGCCCTGGAGGAGCGCCTGGTGCACTCCCAGAAGCACGAGGCCCTGGGGCGCCTGGTGCCCGCCCTCTTCCACGAGGCGGCGAACCGGCTGACGCCGGTGCTGCTGGAATCGCGGCTCATCGCGGAATCCGCCCTGGATCCCCATCAGGCGGAGCAGGCGGAGCGTCTGGTGAAGGCGGTGGATTCCGTGCAGGCCCTCCTGCTGCCGCTCCAGACCGTCCTGAACCCGCCGGCTCCGCGCCGGGAGGCCCTTCAGCTGAACGAGGTGATCCAGGACGCGGCGCGGCTGGTGGAGCTCAAGGCCCAGCGGATGGGGGCCAGCCTGGAGCTGAACCTCGAGGCCGGCCTGCCCGAGGCGGCGCTGGACCGGGCCCTGCTCTTCCAGGCCCTCACCAACCTCTTCCTGAACGGCCTTCAGGCGGTGGCCATGAGCCCCGCGAAACGGGTGCGGGTGGCCAGCCGCCGCGTGGGGGACAGCCTCCAGGTGGTGGTCCAGGATTCGGGCCCCGCCCTTCCGGAAGGCCAGCAGGCCAGTCTCTTCGATCCGGCCTCGGCCAGCACCCCCGACGGCCTGGCCCTGCCCGTGGCCGAGACCATCGCGCGCCTGCATGGCGGGCGCCTCACCGTCCGCAGCCAGGATGGCCTGGGGAACGCCTTCCTGCTGGAACTGCCCGTGGCCCCGGTGTCCGCCGCCGCGGCGGCGCCGCCCGCGGGGCTCGGCGGCCGGAAGGCGCTGGTGGTGGATGACGAGAGCTTCCTCCTGGAGTGCCTGGTGGACGCCCTGACCGCCTGGGGGGTGGAGGCCGTCGCCTGCACCCAGGGCGAGGAGGCCGTCCGGCACCTGGAGCAGTCGGACGCCTACGACTTCATCGTGTCCGACATCCGGATGCCCGGCCTCTCCGGCATGGACCTCTTCGAATGGCTGAAGGCGAACCGGTCGGCGCTGACGCGCCGCATCCTGTTCACCACGGGCGATGCCTTCGACGCGCAGACGCGGGGCTTCCTCGAGTCGAACCGGGTGCCGCACCTGGGTAAGCCTTTCGATCTACGCCAGCTCAAGCAGAGTCTCGAGGCCCTCGTAGAGACTCCGATCGAGGCGTGACGCCGGGCCTTGGGGCATAATGAGGGGCTTCCACAGCCCGTCATCTCCGAGGAGGAGCGTTATGCAGCGCAGCTGGGTCATGGCACTCATTGTCGGGTCGGGGCTCCTCGCCCAGACCCCTCCCCCGGAACCGCCTCCCGCCCCTGCCCCCACGGCCCCGGCCCCCGAGGCCAAGCCCCAGGCCCCCAAGCCCGAGGAGGCCAAGCCCGAGACGGCGAAGGCTCCCGCCGAGGCGGTGAAACCCGCGGCCCAGGAGGCGGCGCCTGCCGCCGCGCAGGAAGCGAAGCCCGCCACGCCGGAGGCGAAGCCCGCCACGCCGGAGGCGAAGCCCTTCGACCAGTGGCGTCCCACCCAGCGCAAGTACGCCTACGACCTGGACCGCGCCGTCCTGGCCGCCCACGAGCTCGGCTACTACCGCAGCCACCCCCGCGCCATCGAAGTCCGCGATGCCCTCGAGGCGCTGGTGGGCACCAAGGACGCCCTGCCGGACAAGGCCAAGGAGGGGCTCGCCCCCGTGGAGGCCTACCTGGCGGCCTTCCATGCCAACCACGGCCCCTACG
>JAJYBX010000159.1 GCA_021778785.1 Acidobacteriota bacterium | reverse complement strand
CGCCCGGGATGGAACCTCACCATTCCAAGGTGTTTCCGAGCACCCTGGCCACCAGGCCCTCCAGCAGCCGGGCCTCGCCGGCGGAGAACCCGTCCCGGTGGGGTGAATCCAGGTCCAGCACGGCCCGCAGCCGCCCCCCTGCCACCACGGGGATCACCAGCTCGCTGCGGGTGGCGTCGTCGCAGGCGATGTGCCCGGGGAAGGCGTGGACGTCCGGCACGAGCTGGGTGGCTTCCGTGCGGGCGCAGGCCCCGCAGACGCCGCGGGCGAAGGGGATGCGCAGACAGCCCATGCCGCCCTGGTAGGGCCCCACGGCCAGCAGGTCGGCCCCGATCCGCCGGTAGAAGCCGCACCAGTTGGCCTGGACGAGGGTCTCCCAGAGGAGGCAGGCGAGGGTGGCCTGGACCGCCACCGGATCCGTCTCGCCGGCCACGGCCGCCTCGATCTGGGGCAGGGCCGTCTCCAACCGCACGATCCGCTCCGGCTCGGGGAGCAGCGTCCCCCGGGCCACCTTCGCCAGCAGAATGCCCTCGCTCACGGCCCCTCCGTTATGCTCTTGCCATGTCCATTCTGCGCTACCTCGCGGCCCCGCTGGCCCCGTTCTACGGCCTGGCGGTGGGGGCGCGCAACCGCAGCTTCGACGCCCACCCGGAACGGATCGCGCGGGTGGACGTGCCCGTGGTGTCCGTGGGCAACCTCAGCACCGGCGGCACCGGGAAGACCCCCCTGACCCTCTTCCTGGCCGAGGGGCTGGAGGCCGCCGGCCGGCCCAGCGCCGTGGTGTCGCGGGGCTACGGGGGGCGGCGGGACGTGGACCCCATGAGCGTGGAGGCCGGCTCGGATCCCCGGCAGACCGGCGACGAGCCCCTCCTCATGGCCCGGCGCCTGGGGCCCGGGCGGGTGGTCGTGGGCCGGCGGCGGCATGCGGCCGCCCTGCGCGCCCTGGCCCAGCGGCCGGGCCTGCGCTGCCTCCTGCTGGACGACGGTTTCCAGCACCGGGCCCTGCACCGCGACCTGGATCTGCTGCTGCTGGACGGCGTCCGGCGCTGGGGGGATGGCCGGATGCTGCCCCTGGGGGATCTCCGCGAGCCCATGGAGAGCGCCGCCCGCGCCCACGCCCTCGTGGTCACCCGCGCCACCCGCGTGCAGGACCGGAACGACGTCGAAGCCTGGTGGGCCCGGCACGGATCCGGCGGCCCCATCTTCTGGACGGATTTCGTCCTCGTGGCCCTCCGCCGCTGGGACACGGGCGAACGCCTGCCCGTTCCCCTGGCCGGCCAGGGGCCCGCCTTCGCCTGGTGCGGGCTGGGCCATCCCGCCGCCTTCTACGCGGACCTGCTCCTGGCCGGCCAATCCTGGACCGGGACGCAGTCGTTCCCCGACCACCGGGGGCCCGCGCCCGCGGACCTGCGGCGCCTGCAGGACCGCGCCCGGGCCGAGGGCGCCGGATGGCTCGTCTGCACGGAGAAGGATGCGGTGAAGCTGGGACCGGCCCATGCGAAGGTCCTGGACCTGCCCCTCCTGGTGGCCGAGCAGGGCGTCGCCGGCGGCGGGGAACTGATGGCCTGGGTTCTCTCCCGCCTGGAAGCGATCGGCACACCCGGCGCCTGACCCGCGTCCCGGCACCGCCCTGGCAGGAATTCCACGCCTTCCCCCCCTGGTGCAGGAGGGCTATGCTTTCCGCCACCCTTCCACTCCACAAGTCCGACCCCCTTTCGGAGGATCCGATGAAGCATCACGTCCTTCTCGGCACGCTGCTGACCGCGGCCCTCGGGCTCCAGGCCCAGGGCACGGTCAAGATCGCCATCACGGGCCCCTTCACCGGCGGTTCCGCGCCCATGGGCGCCTCCATGCGCGACGGCGCCAAGCTCGCCATCGCCGAGATCAACGCCGCCGGCGGGATCCAGGTGGGCGGCAAGAAGATGAAGATCGAGGCCATCGAACGCGATGACGAGGCCAAGAACGAGCGCGGCGCGCTCATCGCGCAGGAACTGGCCTCCATGGGCGACCTCTCCGGCGTCATCGGCACCGTGAACACCGGCGTCTGCATGTCGGGCGACCGCTACTTCCAGGAGAAGGGCCTCACGAAGATCATCACCCCCGCCGCCGGTTCCGCCTCCATGACCCAGTGGAGCAAGGCCGGCGTGAAGGATCTCTCCATCTTCCGCTTCGCCGCGGACGACGCCATCCAGTCCGCCATGGTGGTCGAGGAGGCCATGCGCCGCGGCTACACCAAGGTGGGCCTGCTCTACGACTCCACCAACTACGGCGTCTCGGGACGCGACGACCTGATGAACCAGATCAGGATGCAGGGCGGCAAGCTCCAGGTGGTGGCCTCGGAGAAGTTCAACATCGGCGACAAGGACATGACCGCCCAGCTGCTCCGTTGCAAGATCGGCGGCGCCCAGGCCGTCCTCATCTGGGGCATCGGGCCCGAGCTGGCGGCCGTGGCCAACGGCATGGCCAAGATCGGGATGAAGGCGCCCCTCATCGGCGGCTGGACCCTCTCCATGTCGAACTTCATCGACAACGCCGGCAAGAACGGCAACGGCACGCTGATGCCCGAGACCTTCATCGAGGATCCCATCACCCCCAAGGCCAAGGCCTTCATCGAGGCCTACCACCACACCTTCAACGTGGGCCGCATCCCTTCGCCCGTCTCCGCCGCCCAGGGCTACGATGCCATCTACATCTTCGCCGCCGCCGTGAAGCAGGCCAAGAGCACGGACACCCACAAGATCAAGGCGGCCCTCGAGGATCTCAAGGAGCCGGTGAAGGGCGTCATCGCCACCTGGCACCGCCCCTTCAGCAAGTGGAATCCCGCGGACGAGCGCACCCATGAGGCCTTCCACCGCCAGCAGGTGGTGATGGGCATGGTCATGGACGGCCGCGTGGTGTTCGCGAACCCCGCCGAGAAGGCCCAGCTCATCAAGGCCGCGGGCAAGTAGCGGCCGGTCCTGCCAGGGGGGCTCCGGCCCCCCTTCCTCTCTCTCCGCGAAGGGTCCTGCATGAATGCCCTGATCATCGGCCAGCTGGCCGTGAGCGGCGCCCTGATGGGGCTGGTCTACGCCCTCATCGCCTATGGCTTCCAGCTCACCTACGCGACCAGCAAGAGCATCAACTTCGGTCAGGGCGAGCTGGTGATGGTCTCGGCCTTCTTCAGCCTCACCCTGCTCGACCACGGCGTCCCCTACGCCCTGATGGTGCCCGGCGGCCTCGCCTTCGGGGCCCTGCTGGGGCTCCTCGTCGAACGCACCGGCGTCCGGCTGGCCCTCGAGGAGAAGAGCGAGGGCTGGGTCCTCCTCACGATCATCCTCGGCCTCTTCTTCTTCTCCGCCGCCGAGAACATCTGGGGGCGCGACGACCGGCCCTTCCCCACGCCGCTCTCCGAGAACCCCGTCCATGTCTTCGGCATCGATGTCACGCGCATGGAGATCTCCGTCGCCGTGGGCGTCTTCGCCATCATGGGCCTCATCGAGCTCTTCAAGCGGCGCACCCTCCTGGGCAAGGCCTTCGAGGCCGTTTCCGCCGACCGGGACGCCGCGGAGCTGATGGGCATCTCCGCCACCCGGACCGTCATGCTCTCCTACGGGCTCTCCGGCGCCGTGGCGGCCCTAGCGGGCATCCTCGTCTCCCCCATCACCACCGTGGGACCCACCATGGCCTCGGCCATGATCCTGAAGGCCTTCTCCGTGGCCGTCGTCGCGGGCCTGGATTCGGGCTTCGGCGTGGTGCTGATCGGCATGTTCCTCGGGGCCCTGGAGGGCCTGGCCAGCTTCTACATCGGCAGCGGCTGGCGCGAGGCGCCGGGACTGGTGCTGCTCATCCTCGCCCTCGCCGTGCGCCCCACCGGCGTGTTCGGCAAGGCCGGCATCCGGAAGGTGTGATCCCGTGAAGCGCCTCCTCCTCATCCACGGTGCCGAACTCGCGGTCTTCGCCCTGCTGGCCGCGATCCCCCTCGCCGTCGCGAATCCCTACGCCCTGGGGCTGCTCACCCTGCTGGCCATCTACGGCATCCTCCTGATCGGCCTGGACGTGACCGTGGGCTACCTGGGCCAGATCAATCTGGGGCATGTGGCCTTCCTGGGCCTCGGCGCCTACGCGGCGGGCATCTGCATCACCCGGTTCGGCATGGGACTGTTCCCCGCGCTGGGCGTCGCCGCGCTGGTGGGGGTCGCGCTGGGCGGGCTCCTGGCCCTGCCCGCGCTCCGGCTGGAGGGCCCCCAGTTCGCCCTGGCCACCCTCAGCTTCACCGCCCTCAGCTTCACCTTCCTCAACGAGATGGAAAGCCTGACCGGTGGCGCCCAGGGGCTGAGCCTCACGCGGCCCCCCCTCTGGGGACACGACCTCTCCCCCAGGGGCTTCTTCTGGCTCTGCACGGTGCTGCTGGCCTTCGTCTGGCTCAGCATGCGGAATCTGCTCCATTCGCAGTGGGGCCGGGCCTTCGAGGCCCTGCGGGACAGCGCCATCGCCACGGACGCCATGGGCATCGGCGCCTACCGGCACAAGGTCGCCGCCTTCGCCCTCGGCTCGGGCCTGGGCGGGCTGGCCGGCGGCCTCTACGCCTTCAACTTCCAGTACCTCCAGCCCCAGAGCTTCGTCTACGACCTGATGGTCATCCTCCTGCTCGGCGTGGTCCTGGGCGGCCGGAAGAGCCTGTGGGGGGCCTTCGTGGGCGCCTCCATCGTGGTGCTCCTGCCGAACCTCCTCTCGAACCGCCAGGTGTTCCTGGCGGTCTCCAGCCTCGGCTTCCTCCTGGCGCTCGGCTCCGGCGCCCAGGGCCTGATCCGCAAGACCACCCGTCCCTTCCAGGCCCTGGCCCCCGTCGTGGCCATGGGCCTCCTGGTGGCCGGCGGGCTGCTGGTGCAGAACACCGAGGACTGGCGGAAGGCCATCTTCGCCCTGATGCTCTTCTCGGTGGTGGTGGGCCTGCCCGAAGGCCTCATGGGCTTCGCCGCCCGGGCCCTCACCCGGCTCTTCCGGGTGGCCCCGGCGCCCCTTCCCGCGCCCTCGGATCTGGATGCGGTGCTGCCGAAGCGCGCCGCGGACGGCTCCGCCTTCCTCGAACTGGAGGACCTGAAGCGCCACTTCGGCGGCGTCAAGGCGGTGGACGGACTCTCCATGACCGTCCGTTCGGGTCAGATCCACGGGCTCATCGGCCCCAACGGGTCGGGCAAGAGCACGGTCGTGAACGTCATCTCCGGCCTCTATCCCCCGACCTCGGGCCGGATGCGCCTGCGGGGCCGCCCCCTCGGCACCGGCAGCCTCTACCGCGCGGCCCAGTCGGGCCTGGCCCGCACCTTCCAGAACCTCCAGCTCTTCGGAGAGCTCACCGCCCTCGAGAACGTCATGGTGGCCCTCAAGGGCGTCTACCGGAGCCCGGTGCCCCTCGTGCTGCTGGGCCTGGCGAAGGGCGAGGAGCGGCGTGCCCGGGCCGACGCCCTGGCCCTGCTCGACCTCCTCGGGTTGAAGGACCAGGCCCGCACGCGGGCG
>JAJYBX010000158.1 GCA_021778785.1 Acidobacteriota bacterium | reverse complement strand
GTGCTGGGCCCCGTGGCGGAGCAGTGCCCCCGCTGGGTGACAGAGGGCTACGCCACCCTCATCGAGGGGAGGCTCACGGGCAGCGGCCGGCCCCACGGGGCCTTCCGCGCGACGGTGCTGCGGCAGTGGGCCCGGGAGGGCAAGCTCACGCCCTACGAGGCCCTGAACGGCACCCAGGGCTTCCTGGGCGGGGCCATGGCCTATCTCGAAGGCAGCGCCTACCTGGAGTGGCTGGAGCGCCGGGCGAAGGATCCCAAGGTCTTCCAGGGGCTCTGGAAGCGACTGGCCAGCCCCAGGAAGCGCAGCTTCGACGAGGCCTTCGCCGCCACCTTCGGGTTCGGCCCGAAGGACGGCTACCAGCGCTTCTGCGCGGAGGTCACCCACGACGCCCTGGAGCTCGAGCGCCGCGCCGAGGCCGGGGGCGCCCTGCGCGAAGGCGAGGTGTTCACGGGCCTGGACGGCTGGACCAGCGATCTGTCCGTGAGCCCCGACGGGGGCCGCCTCATGGCCCTGGTGCGGGACCCGAAGCAGCCCGGCATCTACATCTGGGACCTGCGGGCCAAGGCCCCGGCGCCGGAGGCCCCGAAGGATCCCGAGGAGCTGCCGGACCACCCGCCCCGCGTGCCCCGCGTCCCGCCCACCTGGCGCATCCCGCCCCTCGATGGCTCGCTCCCCTGGCAGCCGGTCTGGGCCGGTCCGGCGGCGGTGTCCTTCCAGCTCCGCCTGCCCGATGCCGAAGGCGTGCTGCGGCCCCAGGCGCGGCGCTGGACCCTGCGCGGCGGCACGCCGCCGGCCACCGTCCCCGCCATGAAGCCCCCGGCCTTCACCTGGGGCGAGGTGGACGGCGTCTGGAACCTGAAGGACGCCGCCGGCCACCCGCTGACCCGCACCCTCGCCGCCGCCTGGGATCCGGCCCCCACCCCCGACGGCAGGACCCTCTACTTCTCCCGCCTCACGGCCACGGGGGTGGAACTGCGGAAGCTGGACACCACCCAGCCCGCCCCGGCGCCGGGCGCCCTGCCCGCCGATCCCGCCCCCATGGCCCCGGAGACGGTGCTGCCGAGGCCCGATGAGCCGGATCCCCTGCCTCCGCCGGGGCCCGCGCCGGAACCCCACCCCTACCGGGTGGGCGAGAGCCTCAAGGCCTTCTCCCTCGGCGGCTACAGCGTGACCCCCTCGGGCCTCAGCGCCCAGGTGGGCGCCGGCGGCAACGACATCCTGGGCCGCCTCAACTGGCAGGTGCTGGCGGGCCTCGGCGACGGCGCGGGGCCCCGCGGCGGCCAGGCGGGCCTCTCCTGGCACGGCTGGCGGTGGGCGCCCTCCTTCCAGCTCTTCTCCCTGCTGGCGCGGCCCTCCAGCCAGCGCTTCGCCCCGGCCGCGGGCTTCGACCAGGAGCGTCGCGGCGCCGAGCTGGCCGTCACCCGGGAGGACCTGGGGCGGCCGCGGGCGCTCGTCGTCCCCTCGATCGCCTTCGAGCGCGTGGTCCTCGCGGGCCGGCCCGGCGTGGACCGCGCCGTGGCGGGCCTCCGCGGGGGCTGGGGCAGCTGGTGGATCGTGGACCGCCAGGGCGCCAGCCTCTCCGGGCGGGCCGCCTGGCAGTCCGGCCGCACCGACGGCCAGGGCTGGACCCTGGCCCGGGCCTCGCTGGCCGCCGGCTGGATCAACCCCTGGGCGCCCGTCACCCTCCGCTGGGAGGAGGGCCGCCTCTCCGGCGACCCCACGGCCCTGGACCGCTTCCACCTGGGGGGCGTGGCCACCTCCCTCCTGCCGGAAAGCCTCGATCTCAACCGCCTGGCCCAGCCCGCCCTTCCGGCCTACGCCGCCACGGGCGACCGCCTGCGCCGGCTGCGGGGGGAACTGGGCCTCGGCCCCCTCGTGGCCTACGTGGAACACAGCAGCGTCTGGGACGCGGCCACCCCCCGGCCCGCCGCCCAACGCGTGGTGGGCCTGGAGCTGGACAGCGGGCGCCTGGACCTGCCCCTGGACGTGCTCCGGCGGGTGGCCGGGAACCTGCGGTTCTCCCTCGGCCTGCACCGCCCCCTGGATGGGATCATGAAGGACCGCACGGTGGCCACCCTGAGCGTCATCCTCCGGCCCTGACCCCACGGAACCCGTGCACCTCCTCCCCAGCCCTGCCATCCTGAGCCGCTCATGGGCTTCCTGATTGTCGTCCTCGTCGTTGGCCTGCTGCAGCTCCTGCACCTGCAGCTCCTGCGCCTGGAACTGCCCGACCGGATCCAGCGGTGGATCCCCTGGTTCCTCGCCCTCCTCCATCTGCCCCTGGCCATCCACGCGGCCATGCGCTTCGCCATCCCCGGCGCCCCGCCGCTGCCGGGCGTGGTCTGGGCCCTGTCCCGCATGGGCTTCTATTTCCAGGCCCTCACGGTCGTGCACCTGCTGCTCGCCATGGTGGCCGAAGGACTCTGGCGCATCTGGCAGCGCGCCGAATCCCGCCCGGAGGTCGCCGAGGGGGAGGGCGTGGATCCCAGCCGCCGGGCCTTCCTCCGTACCGCGGCCGTGGCCGGCGCCGGCGTCGCCACGGTCCTGGGCGTCGGCGGCGCCCAGGAGGCCTACGGCGACCCGGAGATCACCCGCCAGCAGCTCTTCTTCCCGGACCTGCCCGAGGGCCTGGACGGCCTGCGCCTGGTGCAGCTCAGCGATCTCCACGCCGGTCCCCTGGTCGGCGCCTCCCTCCTGCGCCGGTGGCGGGAACTGGCCGAGCGGGAGCGGCCGGAGCTGCTGCTCTTCACGGGCGACCTGGTGGACAGCCGGTCGGACGAGCTGGCGCCGCTGCTGGAGGCCTTCCAGGGCTTCCGCCCGCCCCTGGGCACCTTCTCCGTGCTGGGCAACCACGACTACTTCGACGATCCCCGCCCCCTCTGGCGCGACCTCGAGGCCGCGGGCATCCGCTCCCTGGAGAACCGGGCCGCCCTGGTCCAGCGCCGCGGCGGCACCCTCGCCCTCCTGGGCCTGCAGGACCCCATGGCCCGCAACGGGCGGTTCCTGCGCAAGGTCTACGGACCGGGCCCCCGCCCGGCCGAGGCCACCGTCGGCCTGCCCGACAACGCCTTCCGCCTCTGCCTGAACCACCGGCCCAGCGAGTGGAACGCGGCCCTGGCGGCCGGGGCGCGGCTCACCCTCTCCGGCCACACCCATGGCGGCCAGATCAACCTGATCCCCGGGGTCTCCAGCGCCCTCGTCATCGGTCCCTACACGGACGGCCTCTACCGGAGGGGCGCCGACCTGCTCTACGTGAGCCGGGGCCTCGGCGTGGTGGGGCTGCCCATGCGCATCCAGGCCCCGCCTGAGCTCGTGGTGATCGAGCTGCGGCGGGATCCCGATCAGGGGTCGAAGCGGGCGCGCTGATCCCCGGGAAGGCGGGGGCACGCCTGGTCCGGGGCACGGAACCAGCCTCCCCGGCGGCGGGCCACGGCCTCGTAGAGGCCATCCACCCAGCGCGGCGGGAGGATCGCCGCGACGCGGCCCGCCAGGCCCCAGCCACCCCCCAGGCCGCGCAGCAGGTGCAGCACCGCCCCGGATCGGGTGAGCAGGCGCCCCCCGGACGTGGCCACCACCAGGCTGTCAGGAAGCCCGACACGCGCCTCCGGCCCCACCGTCCGCAGGAAGGTCTCCCCGCCCAGGGGCGCGAAGCGGAAGGCCCCCCGGCGGTCCCTCGCGACAAGGAAGCGCACTGCCCGGTGGCAGAGGCCGCAGCCCCCGTCGTAGAACAGGAGGTCCGGCTTCCTCAGCCCTTGAGGAGCACCCACAGGCCCACCCCGATGAAGGCCAGCCCCGCCACCCACTTGATGGCGGTCTCCGGGATGACGCGGAACAGCACGCCCCCCAGGGCCACGCCGATGGCCGTGGCGCAGACCAGGGCCGCGCTGGCGGCGAGGAACACCGTCCAGATCGACCCGCTGCGCACGGTGGCGGTCATGGCGGCCAGCTGGGTCTTGTCGCCCACCTCGGCGAGGAACACCGTGAAGAAGGTCGTCCAGAACAGCGTGCGGTTCATCTGTGCAATCTCCTGCAATCCCCAGCGTATCCGGGCCACCGGATGAGGCACACTGGGGGGATGGTTTCGGACCGCTTCGACCTGCCCACGACCTACGTGGATTCGCCCGAGGGGCTGCGCGAGGCGCTGCCCCACTGGTTCGAGGCGGGCCTGCTGGCCGTGGACATCGAGTGCAGCCTCACGGGCGTGCACCACTGCGTGCTGGCGCTGCTGCAGGTGGCCACCCACGACCAGGCCTGGCTGGTGGACCCGCTCCCCCTCCAGGAGCTCATGAAGCCCACCCTGGAGGCCATGGCCCAGGTGCCCTGGATCGTCCACGACTTCTCCGGCGACGGCATCGTCTTCAAGCGGCTCTACGACGTGGTGCCCACCAGCATCTTCGACACCATGCTGCTGAGCCGGGCCCTGGGCTATCCCCAGCCGGGCCTGAAGACCATGGCCCGCCTCAAGCTGGGGCTCGACATCCCCAAGGAGGAGCAGGACTCCAACTGGATGCTGCGGCCCCTGCGCGACTCCCAGATCAGCTACGCGAGCCGCGACGCGGCCCTGCTCCTGCCCCTGCTCCGCACCCTGGCCGACGAGGCGGAGGCGCTCCGCGACGATCCGGAGGCCGGCCCCCGACTGGCGGCGCTGCCCGGGGAGATGCGGCACCTGCTGAAGCGCGTCCGCGCCTACAGGCTGCCCGACCACGACCCGGTGGTGGACAAGGTGCGGCACCTGGGCGACCTGGCCGTGGAACGCGCCCGCAAGCTCACGGCCTACCGCTGGGCCTGGGGCAACGAGGGCGACGTGGCCGCCGTGATGGAGCTGGGCAACCGCTGGCTCATGGCCCGGCTGGCCCACCCCCCCGCCAGCCAGGAGGCCCTGGAGCGCACCATCCCCAACCCGCGGTTCCGCCGGAAGCGGATCGAGGCCCTCTGGGAGGTGTTCCGCGAGGGGGCGCACCAAACTAACGGGGAGCCTGAGCGTTCCGATGAGCTGATCTGGAACAACTCCGGACGGCCATGACCACCCCTGCTTCCGACGACGGCATCCTCCTCACGCTCCCCAACGGGCTGCTGGGCTTCCCCCAGCTGACGGCCTTCCGGCTCTTCGAACCCTCGGACGGGTACCCGCTGAAGTTCCTCCAGGCGGTGGAGCAGCCCGAGATCTCCTTCGTCTGCATGGACCCCGTGGGCCTCAAGCCCGACTACGCCGTGCCCCTCAGCGACACCGAGGCGGAGGAACTGGCCCTGGAAGCCCCTGCGGACGCCCTGATCCTGACCCTGGTGGTGATCCCGGAGGACCCCCGGCGCATGACCACCAACCTGGCCGGCCCCCTGGTGGTGAACACCCGCACCCGCATCGGCATGCAGGTGGCCCTCCCCTCCGATCGCTTCCCCCTGAAGTTCCCGGTCTTTCCCCAGGCCTGATCGGGCCCCTGCTACCCTCGGGCCATGCTCGTCATCACGCGGAAGCCGGAACAGTCCCTCATCATCGGCGGCGAGGTC
>JAJYBX010000157.1 GCA_021778785.1 Acidobacteriota bacterium | reverse complement strand
CCGGGAGCTGGCCGGGCGGAACGGCTGGGAGAGCCACGGGGGCCTGTCCCTCAGCGCCACCGCCGCCCAGTTCGCCGCCCACGCCGAGCACCAGCTGGAGCGGGTGGGGGAGGGCGCCGAGGCCGCCTTCCTGGCCCCCCAGCCCCTGCGCCGCCTGCCGGACTTGGCCCCGCGCCTGCAGGAGCGCTTCCGCCGCCTGGGCCTGCGCGTCTTCGGCGACCTCCAGCCCGTGCCCCTGCCCGTGCTGGCGGAACTGGCGAACCCCAAGCTGGCGCCGGACCTGCGGGCCCGGGTCCGCGGCGAGGACCGGCCGCGCCTGCCCCTGCTCACCGAGCGCCCCGGCCACGCCCGTCACGGCTGGCGCCTGCAGCCCCCCCGCCTGCCGGAGGAGGTGGGCCTGGCCGCCCGTTGCCTGGACTGGCTCTGGTCCGACCCCCGCCACCCCCGCACGCTGGTGCTGCGGTGGTGGGACGTGGACGGCGAGCCCCACGCCTGGCGCGCCGGGCCGGAGGAGCTCACGGCCCCGCCCCTGGTGCTGGCCCGCCGCATCCAGCAGGCCTTCCTGGCGGGCGCCACCCGGCGCCTCCTCGTGCGCGAGGTGGAGCTGCGCCTGGCCTGGGGCCTGGGCCGCGAGCGGGCCCTCTTCGAGGATCCCCGCAATGCCAAGCTCGACCGCCTCGAGCCCGCCCTGGCGAGGCTGCGCCGCCGCTTCCCCGATCAGGCGGTGCTGCCGGGGTGGATGGGGCGGGGAGGGCAGCTTGAAACAGCGTAATAAAAGCCTAATATTCAGGAGAACCCCATGACCCCCACCATCTACCGGGAAGGGCCCTCCCGGTTCTTCTTCTACAGCCATGAGCCCCGTGAGCCACCCCATGTCCCTGGCGAACCCTGACGGTCCCCGCGCCGCGCACCTCTGGTTTGAGCGGGGGCGCCTGGTGGTCCAGCTCCAGGACGGCCGGGAGCTGGCCTGTCCGCTGGCCTTCTTCCCCCGGCTGGCGGGGGCCTTCGCCGCGGACCTGGCGGACTGGCGCTTGACGGGGCGGGGCGCGGGCATCCACTGGCCTCGCCTGGACGAGGATCTGTCGGTGCAGGCGCTCCTGGAGGGCCGCCGTGCCCCCGAGGCGGACGCCCGGGCGAAGGCCCTGGCCCCGCGCCTGCGCGCCGCCCGCCGCCAGGCGGGGCTCACCCAGGCGCAGCTCGCCGAACGGATGGGCCGCTCCCAGGCCCTCGTGAGCCTCGCCGAGCGGGGGGGCCTGCGCACCGGGATCCCCTACCTCCACGCCGTCCTAGACGCCTGCGGCCTGCCCCGCGACTGGCAGCCCTGATTCCACCCCCATCAAAAAGCTCTCCACGAGATGTCCGTTCGTCTCGCGCATCGGCTCCGCCGATACCGAGAGGGACACGAAGCAAAGAACAAGGGCACGAATCACTCTTGGTGTCCTTCGCGTTCTTCTTCGTGTCCTTCGTGGAGCTCCTTTCCCCTCTGGCATGCCCCATGTTCGCCCTCGGCATTTCCGATTTCTCCGCAGGTGAAGGCGTCTACCCGGCGAAGCAGCTGCTGCGCCTGGCGCGGGCCCTGGGCTACCGCGACCTGGTCTGCTGGGACCGGGGGGTGGCGGGCTACCCGAAGCTGCGGGCGGAACTGGAATGGATCCACAAGTCCCGCGAGCTGGAGGGCCTGCCGCCGGATCCGGACTGGACCGGCTTCCGCCTGCACCTGGGGGCGCGGTTCGACTGGCGCGGCCATGGCTACGGCGCGCTGCCCGCCAGCGACGGGGGCTACGCGGCCCTGAACCGCCTGCTGTCGGCCCAGGCCCATGCGGGGCGTCCCGACCTCGTCATCCCCGGCCTCGGCGAGCCCGAGCCCCCCGGCGGCTGCGTGCTGCTGGCGGAGGACCTCGCGGGCCTGGACGCCCTCCTGCGCGAGGGCCTCACCGGCGCCCTGCTGGGCCATCCCCGCCGGGTCCAGGAGGCGCGGAAGGCCCTGGCCGCGGGCCTGCCCGTGGTGGCGCCCCAGGTGCTGCGCTTCCGCACGGCCGAGGGCCTGGAGATGCACCGGCTCAAGCGGGCCATCGCGGCGCAGGCCACGCTCATCCGCACGGAGGCCCTGTGGGAGCCCGCCGACGCCGCCGTGCCGCGCACCGACTGGGAGGCCCGCTTCCCCTTCGGCGAGCCCGCCGTGGCGAAGGCCACCGCCGCGGCGCTGGCGCAGGCGGCCGGCTGGTCCCTTCACTGGGGCGGCTGGGTGCTGCCGGATCCCCTGGGCCGGGAGGGCGCCGACCTGGACGCCCTCCTGCGGGAGAAGGTGCGGGCAGGCGTGGCGGCGCGGTTCCCGAACCCGGATGGCGGTGTGTGGGCCCGCATGGAGCGGGAACTGGACCTCATCTCCCTCAAGGGCTTCGCCCGCTACTTCCTGCTGGTGCAGGACATCGTCCAGGCCGCCCAGGGCGCGCAACCCCGCATCTGCGGGCGGGGCAGCGGCGCGGCCTCCCTGGTGAGCTACGCCCTGAACCTGAGCAACGTGGATCCCGTGGCCACGAACCTCCTGTTCGAGCGCTTCCTCACGCCGGAGCGCCAGGATCCGCCGGACATGGACATCGATTTCGCCTGGGACGAGCGCGACGCCGTCATCGCGTCGGTGTTCCAGCGCTACGGCCGCGACCGCGTGGCCATGGTGGCCAACCACGCCTTCTTCCAGCCCAAGGGCGCCCTGCGGGCCGTGGCCCAGGCCCATGGGCGGCCCGACAGCGAGCTCAAGCAGCTGGCCCGCTATGTCCGCGGCTGGGAAGGGGGCCTCGACCGCGCCGCGGAGAACCCCGCCTGGGACGTGATCCTGCGCCAGGCCGCGGCCCTGGAGGGCCACTTCCACCAGTTCTCCGTGCACCCCGGTGGCACCGTCGTGACGCCCGGGCCCTTCTGGGAGCACGCGGCCTTCCAGCCCGCGCCCGCCAAGGAGGGCGTGTCCACCACCACCTGGGACAAGGATGGCGTGGAGAACTACGGACTGGTGAAGATCGACCTCCTGGGAAACCGCAGCCTGGCCGTCATCCGCGACGCCTACGCGGTGCTGGGGGATCGCAGGCCCGCCGATCCCGGCACCCATTCGCGGGAGGATGCCGCCACCCAGGCCCTCCTGGCCCGGGGCGACAGCATCGGCGTCTTCTACGTGGAGAGCCCCGCCACGCGCCAGCTCCAGCAGCGGGTGGGGGCTGGCGATTTCGAGACCCTGGTGATCCACAGCAGCCTCATCCGCCCCGCGGCCTACCGCTGGGTGGACCGCTACGTGAAGCGCCGCCGGGGCGAGGAGGTCTGGGAGCCCGGCGATCCGGTGTTCAGCGAGCTGCTTTCCGAGAGCCACGGCGTGCTGGTCTACCAGGAGGATGTCCTCAAGGTCTGCGTGGCCCTGGCGGGCTGGAGCCACGACGAGGCCGACCGGCTCCGCAAGCTGCTGGGCAAGCCCGACTGCGAGAAGAAGCTGCCGTACTACGAGGCGCGGTTCCGCCGGGGCTGCGCGGAGCGCGGCGTGCGCCCCGCCACCGTGGACGAGGCCTGGGACATGATCCGCACCTTCCAGGGCTACTCCTTCTGCAAGCCGCATTCGGCCAGCTACGCCCAGGTGAGCTTCGAGAGCGCCTGGATCAAGGCCCACCACCCGGCGGTGTTCTTCGCGTCCGTCATCACCAACCAGGGCGGCTACTACCCCGCCATCGCCTACCTGGGCGATGCCCGGCGCCACCGCCTGGTGGTGCGGGGGCCCGACGCCAATGCCTCCGCCTGGGCCTTCGCGGCGGAGGGCGAACAGGCCCTCCGCGTGGGCCTCCTGCAGGTGAAGGGCGCCCGCGAGGCGGAGGTGCGCGCCCTGCTGGAGGAGCGCGAGCGGCACGGCCCCTTCGAGCACCTGGACGACCTGCTGGGCCGCACGAGCCTCTCCGTGACCACCGCCGAGGCCCTCTGCGCCGCCGGAGCCTTCGACCGCTGGGCGCCGGATGGCGACCGCACCCGCCTCATGTGGGCGCGGCTGGGCGGCGTCCCCGCCGGCGTGCGCCCCCGGGCCACGGACCCCTTCGACCGCGCCGACCTGGAGCTGGAGACCATGGGCCTCACCCTGGAACTCCACCCCGCCGCCCTCGCCCGCGTGCGCAAAGGCGGCGGCCCCGACCGCGCCGCGGATGTGGCCCGGCCCGGACGAGAGCTTCGTTTCTGGGCCCTCGTCGTGGCCGACAAGGACGTCGCCACCGAGCAGGGCCAGCGCATGCAGTTCGTCACCTTCGAGGATGAGACCGGCCTCGCCGAAGCCGTCGCCTTCCCCCCCGTCCTCAAGCGTCGGCAGCGCCCCTTCCGCGTCGGCGACGTCGTCCCCGTGCGCGGCCGCACCACCCTCCAGGACAAGCTGCCCGTCCTTGAAGTGAGGTGAGGCCCTACAATCACCCAACCCGTCGCGAAGGACGCCATGCCTGCCCGGAAACCTGCGCAATCCTCCCAGGAGCCGCCTGCCCAGCCTGGCGGGGAATTCCTCCTCTACACGACCGAGGATGGTCGGCGCCGCATCCAAGTGCGACTGGACGGTCAGATGGTCTGGATGACCCTCAAGGGGATGGCCGAGCTGTACCAGACCACATCCGCCAACATCAGCCAGCACATCGCCCACATCTATGAGGAAGGCGAGCTGGTCCCGGAGGCAACTGTTAAGCATTACTTAACGGTTCAATCCGAAGGCCAGCGGCAGGTCCGGCTCGACCTGGCCCATTACCATCTCGACATGATCCTGGCGGTGGGCTACCGGGTCCGATCTCTGCGGGGCACCCAGTTCCGCCAGTGGGCCACTGGGCGATCCACCGCCATACGGCTGCCGAGCTCATCCAGGCCCGGGCCGATGCCAGCAAGCCGAACATGGGCCTCACCACCTGGGAGCGCGCACCCGCCGGGCGCATCCGGAGGCATGACGTGGGCGTGGCCAAGAACTACCTCACCGAAGAGGAACTGGCGGCGCTCAACCGCATCGTGACCATGTACCTCGATTACGCCGAGGAGCAGGCCACAAGACGGCATGCGATGACCATGCGGGACTGGGCGGACAGGCTGGACGCCTTCCTCCAGTTCAACGAGCGCGACGTCCTGCAGGAGGCGGGCCGTGTGTCCGCAGAGCTTGCCCAGCGGTTGGCCGAGGCGCAATTCGAGCAGTACCAAGCCCAGCAGCGCCTCAGGGAAGCCGCTGAGCCCAGTTCCGATTTCGATCGGGCTGTGGTCCGTGTGAAGGATCTAGCTGGCAAGCGCCGAAAACCCTGACCGGCCCGCAGAACACCGATAGGAATGATGAAGGATTGGGGCGGCACGACCGGCGGTGTGCCGAGTTCAAGGAAGGAGCCCGGGCGCCTGCTTGGGCTTGCGGCTCCGCGAGGCCAGGGCCGCGAGGGTGCCGTTGAGGAGGAACAGGTAGGCCACGAACGCGGTGGTTTCGAAGGTGTGGGTCTGCACCGACAGGAGGCTGATGCCGAAGCCCACGGCGCTGACCGCATAGGCCACCCAGCTTTC
>JAJYBX010000156.1 GCA_021778785.1 Acidobacteriota bacterium | reverse complement strand
GCTCAGCATCCTGGGCGCCGCCGGGGCCGTGGCCCTCAGCCAGCGGGTGCTGAACGGCCTCAAGCAGCAGACGGTGGAATACTACGCCCTGATCCTGTTCTCGCTGTCGGGCATGCTCTTCCTCTGTGGCGCCACGGACCTCATCTCCGTCTACTTCAGCCTCGAGCTCATGGCAGTCTGCATCTACATCCTGGTCGCCTACCTGAGGGACTGGAAGACCAGCGTGGAGGCCGGCCTGAAGTACTTCCTGCTGGGGGCCTTCTCCAGCGGCATCCTCGTCTACGGCATCAGCCTCCTCTACGGGGCCGCCGGGGGGACCACCACCAACCTGGCCGACCTGAACCAGGCCCTGGCGCTCGTCCCGAAGCCGGATTCCCTGCTGGTCTTCGGCGGGGTGCTGATGGTGCTGGTGGGCATGGCCTTCAAGGTGGCTGCGGTGCCCTTCCACATGTGGTCGCCGGACGCCTACGAGGGCGCGCCCACGCCCATCACCGCCTTCATGGCCACCGCCCCCAAGGCCGCGGCCCTGGCGGCCTTCCTCCGCGTGTTCGGTACGGGCTTCCACGGCCTGTTCACGGAATGGGTCCTGCCCCTCTCCTACATCGCCGGCGCCAGCATGATCCTGGGCAATGTGGCGGCCGTGAAACAGGTGAGCATGAAGCGCCTGCTGGCCTACTCCAGCATCGCCCACGTGGGGTACATGCTGCTGGGCGTGCTGTCGGCCGATCCCGTGGCCGGTGCCCAGGCGGTGTGGCTCTACATGGCCATCTACATCTTCATGAACATCGGCGCCTTCGCCGTGGTGATCTACCTCCAGGGCAAGGGGGAGGGCGAGCGCATCGAGGACTTCAAGGGCCTGGGCCGCAAGCACCCCGTGCTCGGCTTCGCCATGATGATGTTCCTCCTGAGCCTCGCCGGCATCCCGCCGCTCCTGGGCTTCTTCGGGAAGTTCTACCTCTTCAAGCTGGCCATCGAGCAGGGCCACGTCACCCTCACGGTGATCGCGCTCCTGACCAGTGCCGTCAGCGCCTACTACTACCTGGGCGTGGTGAACCAGATGTACTTCAGGGAGCCCGCGGAGGGCGAGGTTCCTTCCCTGGGGACGCTGCCCACCTTCATCGTGGGCGTGGCCTGTCTGGTGATCCTGGTCGGCACGGCCTTCGGGCCCTGGCTGCTGGAGTGGGCGGGCAAGGTCGCCCTGAGTTGAGGTTGGGCTCTACACTGGAGGGCGCGGGAAGGTCCCGCGCCCTTTGCGTTCGGGGTCCCGGGTGATCTTCAGGCGAGACAAGGATGGCGTGGACCCGGGCGAGCGGGCCCTCTGGGGCGACCTCATGTCCCTGGGCCTCACCTTTCCGCTCTGCATCGTGCTGGGCTTCTTCCTGGGCCGCTGGATCGGCGGGTGGTTCGGCCATGCCACTGGCGGGCAGTGGATCGGCCTGTTCTGGGGCGTGGGGGCGGCCTTCTGGGAGCTCTACAAGGTGAGCCGCCGCATGTCCCGACGGGACGAGGAGGAACTCCGGCGCTCCCAGGAGGGCAGGGGGGAGGCCGGGGGACACGAGGACCGGAGGTCCGATGGCCACTGAGGGAGAGGACCACCTCCGCTGGGCCACCCGCTTCCAGGTGGCCCTGCTGGCCCTGGGCACCCCTCTGTGGGGCCTCTTCCGATCGCGGCAGGCCGCCCTGGCCTTCCTCGTGGGCGGCGTCACGAGCCTGGCCTTCTGGGCCCTCCACCGGTACCTCACGGCCCGGATGCTCACCCCCTCGGTGCGCCGGCGCTGGCTCTACGGCTTCCTTTCGCTGGGAAAACTGGCGTTGATCGCGCTGGTGCTGCGTGGGATGATGGACCGATACCCGGCGGAAGCCCTGCCGCTCGCCACGGGGGTCCTGCTCTTCGTGGGCGGCATCCTCCTGGAAGCCATCCGGCTGGCCTTCCACCGCGTCGACCCGACCCCTCCCGCTTGAGGTCCACCCGAGATGGAACACCACCCCTCGCTCCTCGCCCAGTGGCTCACCCAGATCCTCCATCTGGCCCGCCACGCCTGGCCCGGCTTCGCCCACGGGGAACCGCTCTCCGTGCTGGAGCGCTATGACCACCTGCTGAACGCCCTGCTGGCGGCCCTGGTGGCCATGGCGATCACGGCCCTGGTCCGGAAGAACCTCTCCCGCATCCCCGGCCCCCTGCAGCAGATCTTCGAGGGCGTGGTCGAGTGGCTGCAGGGCATGATCGGCGACAACATCGCCCATCACGGCGAGCGCTACCTCCCCTTCATCGGGACCATGGCCCTCTTCGTGTTCTTCAACAACCTCTTCGGCCTCATCCCCGGCCTGAGCCCGGCCACCAGCAACTGGAACGTCACCCTGGGCGCGGCCCTCGTGGTCTTCGCCTACTACAACTTCCACGGGATGAAGGAGCAGGGCGTCGGCAAGTACTGGCTGCACTTCGCGGGCCCCATCTGGTGGCTGATGCCCCTGATGTTCCCCCTCGAGATCCTGGGCCTGCTCAGCCGCATCCTCAGCCACTCCCTGCGACTCTTCGGCAACATCGCCGGCGAGCACGTGGTGGCGGGCATCTTCTTCGGCCTGATGCCCCTGCTGCTGCCGGTGCCCATGATGGTGCTGGGCCTCTTCTTCGGCCTCATCCAGACCTTCGTGTTCACCATGCTCGCCGTGATCTACCTCAGCGGGGCCGTCTCGCACGAGCATTGATGCTGTCCGGAGGGTGCCCGCTGTGCGGGCAATGGCCCCCCCGGAACCCCCCGATGCGGGTCCCAGGCGGAGCCTGATCCCCGCATCCCAACCTCGATTCCACCTCACCTTCACCGTCCCCGGGGATTCCGAACCCCCGGGACACCTCACCAGGAGCACTCCCATGAAGAAGTTCCTCACCACCGCCTTCCTCTTCACCCTGGCCGCCGTGGCCTTCGCGCAGGGCGCCCCCGCGGCCGTGCAGAAGAGCCTCTTCGAGGGCCAGTTCACCGCCCACATCGCGCTCGCCATCGCCGCCGCCGGCTGCGGTCTGGCCCAGGGCAAGGCCGTGGTCGCCGCCTGCGAGGGCGTGGCCCGCAACCCCCAGGCCGCCGGCAACATCCGCACCACCATGATCATCGGCCTGGCCCTCATCGAGGCCCTCGTGATCTACGTGCTCGTCGCCGCCTTCGCCATCAAGTAGGCTGCTGACAACTTCACCGGCGGGGTGCCCTTTTTCTGGGCACCCCGTTTTTTTATGGTTCAATCGTCCTGCCGATGAGACTTCCGACGCCATGACGCCCCACCCCCTCTTCCCCATGCCCCCGGAAGTGACCCGCGTGGTCCTCGGAGGAGGTTCGCCCATCGACCTGGACGGTCTGAGGATCCATTCGCCCGAGGATGCGCGCGACTTCGCCCTGAACTACGGCTATGACATGGGCATCCCCGCCCAGCGGGCCCATGTGGTGCGGGTCTACGAGGACGCCGTGGACTTCCTCGAGGCCGTGGTCCTGGATGGCACGGACCTGCACGTGCCGACCGACCTCCAGGAGGTGGAGGATCCCCTGGACCTCCTGCTGTGGGCCTCCGAGCGCCCCTGCCCGACCCGGGGCCGGTGGGCCTGCGCGCTCCTCCGCGTGATGCACACCCTCTTCCACGTGGACCACAACGTGAACCTGCGCTTCCTGCCGGAAATCCAGCGCCAGGTCTTCGACCGCTACGACCGGTACCTGGTGCGTGACGGGGACAGCTGGCTGCTGCGGGGGGCCTACGAGGTGCCCCTGGTGGCCGTGGAGCGCAAGGAGAACAAGGACCGCGTGTCCATGCTGCTCAAGATGCTCCACAAGCCCGAGAACGTGGCGGAGACGATCTACGACCAGATCGGCATCCGCCTGGTGGCGGAGGATCAGCTCGGGGTGCTCATGGTCATCCGCTTCCTGTTGGACCACCACGTGCTCATGCCCACCCACATCAAGCCGAGCCGCAGCCGCAACCTGATGATCGACATGCAGGCCCTGGAGACGTGGATGGAGGCGCTGCCGCCCGCCTTCTGCATCCAGGATCTCAGCGCCGCCCAGCGCCTGGAACTGAACCAGAGCCTGGCGGCCAAGCGGCCCGCTTCCGATCAGAACCCCTTTTCGAGCAAGGATTACTCGGCGGTCCAGTTCACGGCCCGGACCCTCATCCGCCTCCCGAGCCCCTGGACGGGCGGCCACGACCCCCTCCTGGCGCGCACCGGAGACTCCGGCCAGCCGCATCTGGCTGACCCCGCCCGAATTCCGATGTTGATCCAGGAACAGGAGGAGTTTACCTTCTTCTTCGCACACGAAGTTCAAGTGATGGAGAGATCAGGTTTCCAAAGCGCCCAATCGGGACCCGCTTCACATTCGGAATACAAACAACGCCAGCGGGACGCCGCCCGGCGGCGAGTGCTCCAGGGAATCCTTCAGGAGGAACCATGCTGAACATCCAGACCCGCCAAGACGGAACCGCCTCCGTGGTCTCCATCCAGGGCAAGGTCAACTTCGAGGTGACCGCCCAGCTGCGGGACGTGATCCGCGAGACGGTGGCCACGGCTCAGCCCAAGCTCCTCGTGATCAACCTGGAGGGCGTCAGCTTCATCGACTCCTCGGGCCTGGGGCTGCTGGTGGCGGCCCGCAACAGCGTGGACAAGTCCGGCGGGAAGCTGCACCTGTCCTGCCTGCCTCCGCCGGTCAAGAAGACCTTCGACCAGACCAACCTCACGAACTACTTCTCCATCTTCGCCACCGAGCAGGACGCCCTGCGCGGCGCCTGAGCATCCCTCCCACACCAGCCTGAAGGGTGGCCATGGCCAAGGGCGTCGTTCTGGTCGTTGATGACGAGGCCCCGATCCGGGACATCCTCAGCTTCTACCTGAAGCGGGCGGGCTACCAGGTGCTCACCGCCGGCAACGGGGCCGAGGCCCTGGCGGAGATGGGCCACCTGAAGCCCGACCTCATCATCTCGGATCTGCGGATGCCCGAGATGCCGGGGGACGAGCTCTGCAAGCGGGTGAAGTCGGATCCCGCCACCCAGGACATCTACTTCATCATCCTCTCGGCCCTGGACGGCACCGCCTCGCGCATCGGCGGGCTCTCCCTGGGCGCGGATGACATGATCCCCAAGCCCTTCCACGCCCAGGAGGTGCTGGCGAAGGTGGATTCGACCTTCCGCCTCATCGGGATGCAGAAGGAGATCAAGCGGCAGAACCGCGAGCTGACGGCCTTCCAGACCCGGGTGCAGGAGGAGATGGAACTGGCCGCGGCCCTCCAGATGGGGCTGCTTCCGAAGCTTCCGGGCGAGGCTCCCGGCGTGCGCTATACCCACCGCTACCTGCCGGCCTCGGGCATCGGCGGGGACATCTACGACGTGCTGCCGCTGACGGACGGGGGCACGGCCGTCATGATCGCGGACGTGAGCGGCCACGGCGTCACCGCCGCCCTCATCTCCGCCATGGTGAAGACCTCCTTCGAGAACCAGGTGCGCCTGGGCGGCGAGCCCCTGGCCTGGGCCCTGGGCATGAACGAGGATCTCTGTCGGTCCACCCTGGCCG
>JAJYBX010000155.1 GCA_021778785.1 Acidobacteriota bacterium | reverse complement strand
CGTCACGCTGAAAAAGGGCGAACGCAGCAAGCTCGCCGAGCTGGCCAGCAACCTCCTCTAGGAGCCACCCATGGCAGATTCCTCCTGGGACAACGGCGGATACGGGAAACCCACCAAGGTGGGGATGCCCACCTGGGCGAAGGTAACCATTGGGGGGTGTGGATTACTTCTATTGATTTCCCTAGGCACTTGCGCTGGCGGTTACCTGTTTCTGGGTTCCCTGCTAAAAGGCATAGAAAGTCAGGCCCCAAAACGGGATTCCGGCAATTTGAGGCGTAATGTCCTGGGCTTCGCCATCGATCGCATCCGGCCCGAATGGGAGGACTTCCGTGCGGTGGTGGAGCAGCTCCGGACCGAGCAGGGGTGCAAGGCCCTGTACGCGGCGAATCCCGATCTGGCCGCCACCTGGCCCAGGGAGGCCGATTTCCTGGCGGCAGCCAAGGCCTGGCAGCCGGGCCTGCCCCCTGCCCCGGAGCTCACACCCGAACTTCTCCAGGGCCACGAGGGCATCCAGATCAAATCGCAATTCGGCGGCAAGGTGCGCGTGGACTGGCGCCCAAAGGCAGGACCCAGCGTGTCCGTGACCTTCGACCGCTCCCGGAAGCCCGGGGATACCGCGTCCCGGCGCGTCCTCGAAGTGGAGGTCCAGCCAGCCTCCAATTGAGCCGGCGGCCGTTTTCCGCCAAGATGCAGGCATGGCCGCCGCTTCTGATCCAGTAAACGATGCCCTCGCCCTGCTCCTGAAGGGCACCGTGACCTGCCATAAGGCGGAACAGCTCGAAGCGAAGCTCAAGGAGGGTCGCCCCCTCCGCATCAAGGCCGGCTTCGATCCCACGGCCCCGGACCTGCATCTGGGCCATGGCGTGCTGATCCGCAAGATGGCCCAGTTCCAGAAGCTCGGTCACGAGGTCACCTTCCTCATCGGCGATTTCACGGGCCTCATCGGCGATCCCACGGGGAAGAAGGCCACCCGTCCGCCGCTCACCCGGGAGGAGGTCCTCGCCAATGCCGAGACCTACAAGGCCCAGGTGTTCAAGATCCTGGATCCGGTGAAGACCAGGATCCGCTTCAACAGCGAGTGGCTGGGCGAGCTGAAGGGCGAGGACTGGATCCGCCTCACCTCCCGGTTCACCGTGGCCCAGATGCTGGAACGCAACGATTTCTCGAAGCGCATGGACGCCCGGGAGCCCATCGCCCTGCACGAGCTGCTCTACCCGCTGACCCAGGCCTACGATTCCGTGGCCCTCAAGGCTGATGTGGAGCTGGGCGGCAATGACCAGCTCTTCAACCTCATGCAGGGCCGCATCCTCCAGGAGGCCTCGGGCCAGAAGCCCCAGGTTGTGCTGACTGTGCCTCTCCTGCTGGGCCTCGACGGGGTCGAGAAGATGTCCAAGTCCCTGGGCAACTACATCGGCTTCATGGAGGATCCAGACACCCAGTTCGGCAAGGCCATGAGCGTGAGCGACACCCTCATGTGGGACTGGTACCTGCTCCTGACGGACAAGCTCCCGGCCGAGATCGAGGTTCTGCGGCAGGGCCACCCCATGGATGCGAAGAAGGCCCTGGCCCGCCAGATCGTCACGGACTTCCACGGTGCCACGGCGGGCCGGGAGGCCGAGGAACGCTGGATCCGGCGATTCTCCGAGCGCAGCCAGGAGGAGGCCCCCGAGGTGGCCCTGCCCCCCACCGACGGCGAGGTCCCCCTGGCCCGTCTCCTGGTGGACCGGGGGCTGGCCGCCAGCCGCAAGGAGGCCGAGCGTCTCATCGCCCAGGGCGCCGTGAGCCTGGATGGGGAGAAGGCCGGGGACCCCTCGGTCCGGCTGGCCCTCCGGCCCGGCCAGTCGCTGCTGGTGAAGGTCGGCAAACTGAAGCTCGAGCGATGGACGGTCCCATGAGCCTTTCCGCCCTCAAGGATCTGTTCGCCCACCACCGCCAGAAGGCCACCGGCCTCTGGCGGCTGGGCCAGGACCCCCAGCGGACCGTCTTCCTGGAACATGGCGACGTCGTCTTCGCGGGCAGCACGCATCCGCTGGATCGTCTCACCCACCTGCTGGTGGAACGCGGGCGCATCACCCAGGCCCAGCTGGACTACGCCCTGGCCAACCTCAACCCCGGCATGTCCATCGGCAAGAACCTCATCGAGATGGGCTTCATCACCCAGCGGGATCTGCTGGATGTGGCCCGGGCCCAGGTGGAGCGGGTGGTCTGGGCGACCATGGCCGATGACGAGAACACCCCCTCCTTCGAAGCCCGCGAGCTGGACGCCACCACGGTCCGGCTGCCCTTCGACACCCCCCTGATGCTGCTGTCGGGGGTGCTGAACCTCCGGAGTCGCGAAACCGTCCTGGAGGAGCTCGGTCCCCTGAACCAGGTGGTGGTCCTGGAGGGTCGCCGCCTCCAGCAGCTGACCCTGCCTCCGGACCTCGGACGGCTTCCGGCCCTCCTGGACGGGAGCCGGACCCTCCTCGAACTGAGTAGGGAATCGGGGGTCGAGCCCTTCCGCCTCGGGGCCTTCGCCCTGTTCCTGCGGGAGATCGGCTGGGCCAGGCTCCACGAGCTGCCCCCCCTGGACCGACGGGCCCTGGAGCTGGCCCTGGAACCGACCCACCCGGACCTGAGCCCCGCCCTGCCGGAGCCCCCGGCGGAACCCCAGCCCTCCCTCTTCTCCGAGATCCACGCCAGCCAGTTCCCGACCACCAACCTGGAGCACCTCTCCGAGGCCCTGGACCAGCTGGGTCCCGACGACGAGCTGCCCGACCTCCCCGAGCTGGACGGACTCCCGGACTTCCCCGAGCCCCCGGATCTGCCGGAACCGGTCCCGGTGCCCGTGGCCAGCCCGGAACAGCCCCTCCGCATCCACCACGAGGCCTTCGGCAGCACCGAGCTGCCCGAGCCCCCCGCCCCACCCCCGGCCCCCCCCTCCCGGCGGGCCCTCGCCCTGGGCGGGGTGCTGGTCGTGGTGCTCGGCGCCTGGGGGGGATACCGGTATTTCCACCGCCCCCGGGGGAAGGCGGCCCCTGCCCCCAAGGCGGACGGATCCGTCCCCCCTCCACCGGCTCCCACGCCTGCCCCCACGCCGGCCCCGGCCGTGAAGCCCACCCCGACCGAGTCCCCCCTCCCACCCCCACCCGCCGCCAAGCCCGAAATCAAGCCTGAGCCCAGGCCCGAGACCAAGCCGGAGACCAGGCCCAAGGCCCAGGAGGCGGCCCGTCCGGCCGGTCCCGCCTCCCGGGAGGAGCGGTTCAAGGCCATCGCCGCCGGCGCGTGGAAGACCGCCCTGGCCCAAGGCGAGGCCCAGCGCCGGCATCTCCACGGGAAATGGACCCTCCGCCTGGAAATCGCCTGCCAGGGCGCCACGGTCCAGCATGCGGCGGACCTCCTGCGGAAGCAGGAACCGGATCTGTTCCTGCTGCCCATGGTCATGCGCGACGGACGCACCTGCTACCAGGTGTTCCTGGGAGAATACCGGTCCGAGACGGCTGCCCTCCGCGCCGCCAAGCGCCTCCCGGCCCCCTTCCTGGCCGAGGGGAACCGCCCCAAGGCCTTCCGGGTGGCCGAGATCCCCTCCCGCCAATAGATTCCGGAACAAGATAAGCGCTGCGATCGCTTAATATATCGCCATCGCATATCTCGCATCTTTACAATCGGACGAAAAAAGATCATACTTTCTATGTATATGGGGGTGCCCTTAAATCAGGCCCCCCAGATCTTTTGGAGCCCGATGCTGTCCCCCTTCCACCCCACCAACTGGAGCAAGGCCGCTGCGTACTGGATCCATGAGATCCACGTGGCCTTCGACCCTCCAGTTCCCGTGGTCCCCGGAACGGGCGGCTTCCTCCGGCTCACCCGCCTGGGCGCGCCCCAGGTGGCGGTGCTGGTCTCCCTGGCCTTCACCCTCCATTGCACACGGCCCCCCGAGACCTTCACCGCCCGCCGGACCGGCCTCAGCGGCCCCACCCTCCAGCCGGGCGACCACGACTTCGTCGAGGAGGGCATCGCGAGCTGGTACGGCGGCGAGGACGACGGATTCTCCGGACGGCCAACGGCCAGCGGGGAGATTTTCGATCCGGACAAGTACACCTGCGCCCACCGGACCCTGCCCCTCGGAAGCCTGGTGGATGTCCGGAACCTGGACAACGGCAAGCACGGCATCTTCCGCGTCAACGACCGGGGCCCCTTCATCAAGGGCCGCATCCTGGACCTCTCCCGCAAGGGGGCCGAGGAGCTGGGCTTCGCCGGCCAGGGGACGGCCCGGGTCCGGATCCGCACCGTGGACGCCCTGGGCGCCCCGGCCCCCCTGGATCCGGCCCTCGACCGCCTGGATCCGTACGTCGTGCAGGTCGCGGCCCTGTCGAATCCCACGAACGTGGAGGCCCTCCGCGACCAGCTGGAGGACGCCTTCGGCCCCGTGACCACCCAGGACGCCATCACCCGCGGCGGGATCTCGGTCAAGCGCGTCCGCGTAGGCAGCTACACCAGCCGGGAAGATGCCGAGAAGGCCGCCGAGCGGCTCGCCAAACTCCTGAAGGACCGCGGTGTCGAACCCTTCATCACCCGCCGCCGCTGACCCCCAGCGCCCCTTCCTGGTCATTCCGGCCGGGGGGCGGGGCCTGCGCATGGGCGGCGGCCTGCCCAAGCAGTTCCGGGACTGGGGCGGACGCCCCCTGCTCAGGGCCACGGTCGAAGCCTTTCTGGCCCCGGGCATGCCCCACCTGGCCGGCATCGCCCTGGCCGTCCCGCCCGCCCATCTCTCCGAGGTCAGGTCCTGGGACTTCCCCATCCCCTGCTGGGTGATCCAGGGGGGGGACACCCGCCAGGCGTCCGTGCGGGCGGCGCTGGAGATCCTCCCGGACCAGCCCCTGGCCCCGGTGATGATCCACGACGCCGTCCGGCCCTTTCCGCCCGCGACGCCCCTGTGGGAGGCCCTGGAGGCCCTCAACCGGTACGATGGGGTCCTCCTTGGAGAGCCTTCCACCGACACCCTGAAGCGGGTGGACGCCGAGGGCCGGGTGCTGCGGACCGAGCCCCGGGAGGAGTTCTTCCGGGCCCAGACCCCGCAGATCGCCCGCCTGGCCACCTGGCGCCAGGCCTTCCGCGCCGCAGCGGAGTCGGGCTTCATCGGCACCGACGACGTCTCCCTGCTCGAGCGCCTGGGCCTCGTCGTGAAGCTCATCCCGAGCCCCAGTTCCAACCTGAAGCTCACCACCGCCGAGGACTGGGAGCGGGCCCAACCCCGCTGACCACGGTGTGTGGTGGATGGACCCACATCCCAGCCTTCGCCGTCTCTATCCAAATCATGAAATGATTTGGATAGTCAAACGGCATGAAACTGGCTTATCGAACTGCGAGGTCGAACCATGCCCCGCAGCACCCAGCCCCAGACCCTTGGCCGCGAGATCACGATCTCGGGCCGCGGTCTGCACGGCAACCGCCCCTGCACGGTGCGGCTGGTGCCCGTGGACGCCCCCACCGGCCTGCGCTTCGTCCACCTCCCCACCGGCACCGAGCTCCCCGTGAAGGCGGATCTGGCCGGCGATCTG
>JAJYBX010000154.1 GCA_021778785.1 Acidobacteriota bacterium | reverse complement strand
GGTCCTGATCAGCTTCGCCCCCGGTGGCTGAGACCGATGATCCGGATCATCCTCAGGTTGATGACCGCGAACCGCACCAGCTGCCAGGGCAGGCTGGTGCGCAGGTAGCGGGTCCAGGCCGTGGGCTTCGTGGCGTAGAAGGCGTCCCGGAGCTGGACCCGGGGCGCGGGGGCGTAGACCTTCCGTTCGCTCATGGCGCCTCCTTCACTCGGGGATCAGGGACCAGAGGGGCCGCATCCGGGCCTTGTGGAGGAACAGGTGGTGGAGCACGATCTTGATCCAGTGCCCCGCCAGGCCGATCTCGCCGAAGGTGCGGCGGACGTCGCGACCGTAGTCGGGATAGCGCTCGAAGTCCGGCACGATGGGGAACACGGTGATGGAGGCCGCCGTGCCCGTGAAGGGGTTGGCCCCGGCGGAAGCCACGCAGGCCGCGCCCATCTCGGCCATGGAGGCCGTGCGGGTGGGCCCGGGCCGACCCCCGATCATGTCAACGATGCTGTGCGCCACGGCCTTCCCGATCATGGCGGAGGGCATCCCGGTGCGGGGCGGCGCCGGCGTGATGGAGGTGCCCTTCGGGCTCTGCCTGGGCTTCGAGACGGGGTGGGGCGGCGCGAAGGCGATGCCCGCGGCGAAGAGGTTCGGATAGGCCGGGCTCTGGTAGGTGCGCGGCCAGTCCGCGGCGCGCCAGGCCTCGTAGGGCTTGGCAGCGTAGTCGGCATCCACCTTCATGAAGCCGCTGGGCGCGAAGAGCCGGTCCGTGATGTCGGCCCCGGCGCGATCGAAGGCCTTGAGGCCCACGCCGCGGAAGGGCGGCAGCAGCATGGCCATGTCGAAGGCGATCTCGCCCTCGGTGCCGTCCAGGAACTCGTAGGTGGCGCGGCCCGGCTCGAGCCCCTGCACGTGGGCCCGGGTGATCCACTCGATGCCGCGCTCCGCGAAGAGGGATTCCGTGAAGATCTTGCTGGGGGTGACGTAGCCCCCCCGGCGGATGTGGATGCCATCCATCCCGAAATCGCCCAGCTCGTACTCGTTGGTGAGGTAGACGATCTCCGCCTTGTCCCGCACCCCGCGGGCCCGCAGCTCGAACTCCAGGTTCACCAGGTACTCGAAGGCCGCGCCCTGACAGGTGCAGAGGCCGTGGCCCACGCCCACCAGGAACCGCTTGTGCTCGCCCCGCTTCATGCGCTGGACCTGCTCGTCGAAGGCGCCGGCGGCCTGGTGCGCGTGCTCCGCCGTGCAGACCGAGAAGCTGTGCCCCTCGGGCCCCAGCCCCGGCGTGGCCTCGAAGGCCAGCTTCGGCCCCGTGGCGTTGATGAGGAAGTCGTAGGGGACACGGCTCCGCAACCCGCCCTCGCCCGGCAGGGTGGACTCCACCTCCACGAAGGGCTGGGTGGCGTCGGCCTCCCCTTCCGGATGCAGGGCCACCGCCCGCGCCTGGCGGAAGGCGATGCCGTGCCGCGCGTACACGGGCGCCAGGGGGAACAGCACCTGCCGCGGCTGCAGCAGGCCCACCCCCACCCAGATGTTCGAGGGGATCCAGTTGTAGTCCGGCTTGGGCGAGACCACCGTCACCTCGGCCTTCGATCCCAGCCATTTCTTGAGGAAGCTGGCGGCCGTGTGCCCCGCCACCCCTGCGCCCAGCACCACCACCCGCGTCGCCGCCATGGGCCCTCCGCCCCGGAAATGCGGCCTCAGTCAAGCACCAACGGGGATGGGAGTCCAACGACCCGGGGGTCCCAAGAGCCCAAAAGCCCGCGGTCCGCCTATTCCAGGGAATCCAGGGGAACGAGGTGCCCGGATCGTTGGAGGTGCTTCTCTAGCAACGCTCGTGTCTCAGCGGATGGGTCGAGGGCCAGGGCCCTCTTCACCATAACCTTCGCCTCCTCCGGCCTTCCGACGGCGACAAGGGCTTCGAGCCCGGATGCCGCGAGTTCCAGCCATCGGGCCTGGAAGATTCGTCTGAGGGCCGGATCCTTCGGGAGCATGGATTCCTGGCGGGCGATCTCGCCAAGGAGGTCCCCGGGGGACCGGACCTGCAGGGCATCGGCGTACCGTCTCTGGGCCATCAGCAGGTCCCAGACAGAAGGGCCCAGCGTCTTCCGTCCAGGAGAGTCTGGGGGCAGCTGATCGAAGGTTCCGAGGGTGGCCTGGTCCTCCTTCAGGGCATGGTTGAGCGAGGTGAGATCCAGCGCGAGCGACGCATCCCCCGGTGAGGCCAAAAACAGGCGCAGGGCCACCTCGCGGTGCTGCCGCAGGGAGTCGAGCGCGGGGGGATAGACCCGGCCCAGCCTCTGCCAATCCGACAGCAGGAAGGAGTTGCGCACCCCATAGGACGCCGGATTCCTCTTCATCCCGTCGTCATAGAGCCAGAGGTACTCCTTGAGGGCCTCTTCATGCTGCCCTTGCTGCATCAGCACCCTGGCCAGGTTCTGGCGGGCGTTCACCTGGCCCTTCAGATCGTCCTGCCCCGCGTCCACAACCGCCTTCCGGGCGCGGTCCAGCGCGGTGATGCCCTTGAGCGCACCCTGGAAGGACGTGATGAAGGCCGCTGGATCCTGGTATCCGACCATGCGGTCCAGGACCAAGCCATCCGGCCTCAGGAGCAGGATCGTGGGGTACGCGTTGATCGCATACGTCCGGCTGAGGGCGGGATCCCTCTCGGCATCGATCTTCAGAGGGATCGCTTCCTGCTTCAGGAGCGCGATGACCTTCTCGTCCCTCCAGGTGGTGCGGTCCAGCAGCTTGCAGGGGCCGCACCAGGTCGTGTAGAAGTCGATGAGAACCACACGGCGCTGCTCGGCGGCCTTGGCCAGGGCCCGGTCGACAGGCAGGTCCAGAAACAAGCCTTCACGAGGATTCGCCCTGGCCGCGTCCGACGAGACCAGCGGAAAATCGGCGGTCGCAGGTGGGGCCAGGAATGCAGCTCCAGCGCCATGAAGGGGAAGAATCGCTGTACCCAGGCCCAGAAGACCCACCTGAAGAAGAGGCGCCCGTATGCGCATCAGTGCTCCTTTCATGTGACCTGGTTTGGTGGCTGTGGCTGTGGCTGATCAATTGATTGGGAGTCTGAGGGGCCTGTGTCGATTTCGGGTCACCGGATTGTCAGACCCTTCGATCGGATCCTGCCCCGTGACGGAAGCCTCCCCTCGGCGGTCTGAATTCGACGCGCCGCACCTCGCCCTCCGAGCGGCCTCCAGCGTCGGTGGCATAACCTCCTCGCCGGGTCCCGACTCCGAACGTCCCCCGCGCATGGGCTTGGACATGCGACGAAGGCCACCTTGCGGCGGCCTTCTGCGTCGGTGGCATAACCTCCTCGCCGGGTCCCGACTCCGAACGCGCCAATGGCGCGTCCTCCGTCACCCGGCGGTCGGTTACATCTGGTCCTTCAGGCCCTTGGCCGTCCTGGCTCGGGCCTCCGGCCCTCGGGGCTTCGCCCCCGCCATCGGCTTCGCCGATGCGGCCCTATCCTCCAGGTATCGCACGCGGACGTGCTCCCGCTCGCAAGCTCGCGGACCTGGAGCCTCCCCTCCGCTTCGGCTGCGGTCGGATGGTGAAGACGACTTTCCACGGCCGGAAAGTCGTCCGCATGAACGACGAAGGCCGCCCTGAGGCGGCCTTCTGCACCGTTCTCTTCCGGTGATTACATCTGATCCTTCAGGCCCTTGGCCGTCTTGAAGACGACTTTCCGGCCGGCGGGGATCTGGATCTTCTCGCCGGTCTTGGGGTTGCGGCCCATCTTCTCCTTGGTGGCGCGGACCTCGAAGGTGCCGAGGCCGAACAGGTTCACGCGGCTGCCGGCCAGGAGGGTTTCCACGATGTGGTCGCGGACGCCGTCGAGGATGGACTTGGCGCGGGCCTTGGAGAGGTCCTGGGCCTCCGCGAGGGCGGCGGCGAGTTCGGCGATGCCGAGGGTTTCGGGCTTGGCAGGGGTCTTCGCCATGGGTGGCTCCTTGGGATGGGGTGGGGGGGCTGCCGGTGCCGCGGCAGGCTCCCGATAGGGCCGGATCCCGCCGGGGATCCGGCCGTGGTGGGTTCGGGAAGGGCGTGCTACTCCGCCGTGGCGGCGGCGCTGACCTCGAGGTTCACCTTGGCATGCACACCGCTGTAGAGGCGGACATCCACGACGTAGGTGCCGGCGTCCTTGATGTGGGGCACGGTGATGTCGCGCCGGTCGAGGGTGAAGCCCTTGGCCTTGAACAGCTCGGCCATGCCGGCGTTGGTGACGGACCCGAAGAGGTGGCCATGCTCGCCGGCCTTCTTGGCCACGGCGAGGCTCACGGCCTCGAGCTTCTCGGCCAGGCTCTTGGCATCGGCCAGTTCCTTGGCGCGGAGCTTCTCGGCGCGGGCCTTCTCCAGCTCGATCTGGCGCTTGTTGCCGGCGGTGACGGGCAGGGCCATCTTCCGGGGCATCAGGAAGTTGCGGGCGTAGCCATCCTTGACGTTCACCACGTCGCCACGGGCGCCGAGGTGGGGTACGTTCTCGATGAGCAGGATCTCCATGGGGGCTCCCTTGGGTGTGAGGGGTTGCCAGCCAGCGCCCGATGAGGCGTTGTCCCCGCTTGGTGAGATGGCGTCTGGCGCCATCAAGGCCTGCCGATGTGGCCGCCCTGTCCCTCGGTGGGTTCAGGCTGGTTCAGAAAATCCAGTGTAGCCTGGGTCCTTCCGATACCCAACCCAGGAATTCTCCCGAGGCCCCCATGCAAAGTCCCGCCGATCGCCGCGACCTGCGCCGGGTCATCGTGGGCCAGAACCACGGCATCAGCTTCATCCTGAGGGGGCACCCCTACCACGAGGTGCGGATCAGCAATCTGAGCGCGGGCGGCTGCTTCGCCCTGGTGCCCCACCGGGATGCCCGGCTCTTCGAGCGGGGGGCCATCCTCGAACGGCTGGTCCTGTTGAACCCCGAACTGCCCAAGGCGCCCATGATCGCCACCGTGGCCTACGTGCTGGGGACCCGCCCCGGCGCGCCCGTCATGGAATACGTGGGGGTGGGGATCCAGTTCCTCAGCGTGGAGCCCGAGCCCCTGGCCGCCCTGGAGGCCTGGATCGATGCCTCGATCGCCTCCGAGCAGGCCTGAGGCCCGGATCTCCTACTTCCTGCCGAAGAAGCCCAGGATGGCCGAAGCCACCTCCTCGCGCATGGCCTCGGTCATCTCGGGATAGACGGGCAGGCTGAGCACTTCCTTGGCCGCCAGTTCCGACTCGGGCAGCTGGCCCGCCCTGTAGCCCAGGGAGGCGAAGCAGGGCTGCTCGTGGAGGCAGATGGGGTAGTAGATGGCGCTGCCGATGCCCCGCTCCTTGAGGTGGGCCTGCAGCGCGTCCCGCTTGCCGCCCTTCACGCGGATGGTGAACTGGTTGTAGATGTGGCGGCCATCGGGCACCACCTCGCGGGGCAGCACCGCCTCGTCGGCGGCCAGGCCCTTCATGCGCTCGTGGTACCAGGCGGCGTGCTTCCGCCGGCCCTCGTGCCAGCCGTCGAGCATGGGCAGCTTGGCGCGGAGCACCAGGGCCTGGAACTCGTCCATGCGCCCGTTCATGCCCACCTCGTGGTGGACGTAGACCGGCTCCATGCCATGCACCCGCATGCGCCGCACACGGGCG
>JAJYBX010000153.1 GCA_021778785.1 Acidobacteriota bacterium | reverse complement strand
CCCGTACGGCCTTCACGATGGCCTCGTCCGAGACCTGGCCCGTGCCGAAGGTGTCCACGGCGATGGACACGGGCTCGGCCACGCCGATGGCGTAGGCCAGCTGGATCTCGCAGCGGTCCGCCAAGCCGGCGGCCACGATGTTCTTGGCGATGTAGCGGCCCATGTAGGCGGCGCTGCGGTCCACCTTGCTGGGATCCTTGCCCGAGAAGGCGCCGCCGCCGTGGTGGCCGCTGCCTCCGTAGGTGTCCACGATGATCTTCCGGCCCGTGAGGCCGGTGTCGCCCATGGGCCCGCCCACCACGAAGCGGCCCGTGGGGTTCACGTGGTAGATCGTCTGCTCGTCCAGCAGCTCCGCCGGCAGGGCCGCCTCGATCACGTCCTTGATGACGCAATCCCGGATGGTGGCGTTGGTGATGTGCTCGTCGTGCTGGGTGGAGATCACGACGGTATGGATGCGGCGCACCTGATCCCCGTCGAACTCCACCGTGATCTGGGATTTCCCGTCGGGGCGGAGCCAGGGGAGCTGGCCGCTCTTGCGGACCTCCGACAGCTTCCGGGTGAGCAGGTGGGCGTAGTGGATGGGGGCGGGCATGAGCTCGGGCGTCTCGCGGCAGGCGTAGCCGAACATCAGGCCCTGGTCGCCGGCGCCGCCCGTGTCCACGCCCATGGCGATGTCGGGGCTCTGCCGGTCGATGGTGGTCATCACGGCGCAGGTGTTGAAGTCGAATCCCTTGTCGTGGTGGTCGTAGCCGATGTCGCGGACCACCTCCCGCACCAGCTGGGCCACGGGGATGTAGGTGTCCGTGGTGATCTCGCCCGCCACGAGCACCAGGCCCGTGGTCAGGAGCGTCTCGCAGGCCACGCGGCTGTGGGAGTCGTCCTTGAGGGCGGCGTCGAGGACGGCGTCGGAGATCTGATCGGCCATCTTGTCGGGATGGCCCTCGGTGACGCTTTCGGACGTGAAGAGGTGATGACCCTGCTTGGCCATGCCGGACTCCTGGAGCAATCCTCCGGAGGCCTCGGAGGAGCGGAGAAGTATAGCAGCCCTAACATTCCTAGACCTTTCGGATGACGCCGGAAACCTTGCCAAGCCCTAGGCTTGAGGTCTAAGGTGGGGAGTTCCCCTTCTATCTTCCGAGCATCACCCCCCTGTGGAGGAGCCCATGATCCGATTCGGACGATCGTCCCTGATGCTGTCCCTGATGACGGCATCCTTCCTGCTGGTGATGCCCGCCTGCAAGCGGGAGGACCCGCAGATCCGCGAGCTGACCCAGAAGGCCGCGGAGGCCGACAAGACCAGCCAGCAGCTCAGCCAGGAGGGCGCCGACCAGCAGAAGCGCCTGGCCCAGGCCGGCGTGAACGACATCAAGCCCAACACCGAGACCCTCCAGCTCACCGACGAGCAGAAGAAGGCCCTCGAGGAGCGCATCAAGAACGAGAAGAACAGCTCCTACCAGGCGCTGCTCCAGGAGGTCCTGGACAAGGACAAGGAGATCAAGGACCTCAACGGCAAGCTCGCCAAGCTGAAGGCCGAGCTGCCCAAGCCCGACATCGCCCGCCCCGGCGACAGCCACTACGGCATGGCCATCCGGTTCCTGCGCAAGAAGGGCCTCTCCGAGGCCGAGGCCAGGAAGCTGGTGAGCCGCGTGAACATCATGGAGAAGATGGCCCCGGGCTTCGAGGTCTACCACTTCTACGCCAACGGCGTGTATGGCACCTGGGTCGCCCAGGGCAGGGCCAAGATCACCCCCAACGAGCTGGTGCGCCAGGAGCGCGAGAAGATCGAGGGCGAGCGCGACGAGGCCGTGGCCCAGAGCGAGAAGCTCCAGGAGGACGTGCAGGACCTCCAGAACCAGAAGCAGAAGATCGAGGAGGAGATCGCCGGCCTCCAGACGGAGCGGGCCAACCTCATCGAGGAGCGCACCAAGCTCCAGGCCGACAATGCCACCCAGCTGGCCTCGCTGAACTCCATCCACTATGTGGTGGGCAACCGCGACACGCTGAAGCAGGAAGGCGTCATCGAGATCCCCATCTTCGCCAAGGACCGGGCCGGCAAGAACTGGCGGGACGAGGTCTTCACCCAGAGCCTCGACCTGCGCTCGGGCCACACCATCACCATCAAGGCCTCGGAAGTGGGCCTCAAGAAGATTGGCAAGATCAACGTCGTGCCCGGCTCCTACCTGAAGGACCAGCACTACAAGCTGACCATCAGCGAGGACAAGCAGACCGCCACCATCGACCTGCTCACCCCCGCCCGTTTCAAGAACGACAAGGTGGTCTTCGCGGTCACCGAATAGACACCCTCGCCATCACCAAAGGGGCCCCGCACGGGGCCCCTTTCCTTTTCCCTGGAATTCCCACCGGGACGGTCCTATCGTCTTGGAACTCAATCCCCCTGCCTTCTTCCACCCCATCTTGGAGGTCAATCCATGCGTCGATCCTTGAGCCTGGTGCTTCTGGGCCTGCCCCTGGCGCTCGCCCTCGGCTGCGGCGGCGGCGGCGATTCCGAAGCCCCCGTCCCCGTCACCTCCTCGACGCCCAGCGCCAACACGGCCCTGTTCGATCCCGCCCACAGCGTGGTGCCGCTTCCGAACATCTTGGCCACGGCCGCGGCCGTGGATCCGATCTCGACGGCCTGGTTCAACCCCCAGACCGGCGCGACCGTGGCCGGCCCCCGGCCCTATGGCGTGCCCATGCAGCCCTCGGAGGCCCTGGCGTATGTGGCCTACCGCGAGGTCGGCGGCCCCAACTACGGCTATCCCGACACCACCTATTCCACCCATGCCGTGTCCGGCCTGAACGCGCCCATCTACATCGCCTTCGGCGGCGCGGTGGATCCCACCACCATCACTCCGAGCACCGTCAAGGTGTTCCAGGTGCTGCCGGACGCCAATAACCTCACCGAGAACACCGCCCTGGGGTTCCAGGATGTCTCGGGGCTCTTCAACTACACCAGTTCCACCGCCTGCCCCGATGCCGGCCTCCAGAGCAACAACACGGCCCTGCTCCTCTTCCCCCGGGTGCCCCTCACCCCCGGCGCCCGCTACCTCTATGTGGTCACCAACGGCGTGAAGGACGCGGCCACGGGCGGCGCGATCTCCGCCACACCCTACTTCGAGGCCCTCAAGTCCACGGTGCCGCTGACGGGCGCGCTGGCAGCCCTGGAGCCCATCCGCGCCAACACCACCAGCAGCGGCGCCATCCTGCTCTCCGGCTACGCCAAGGTGATGGATGACCTCATCGCGAACGCCGCTGCGGATACCACCACCAAGGCCGGCGCCGGTGCCACGGGTATCGCTTCCCGGGCCGTCATCAGCCTCATGGGCCGGTTCATCACCACGGGTGCCGGCGGCATCCGCGCCCTGGCCTCCGACGCCACCACCCTGAAGCCCGTGGACGCCATGCTCCGGGCCTTCGCCGCGGGGCAGTTCGGCGCCGCCAAGGCCTGGACCAACAGCATCACCATCAGCGCGGTCATGCCTGCCGCCACCTACTACGGCATGCTGCCCGCCCCACTGAGCAGCGCGCCCACCTCCCATCTCGCCACCGTCGTTCTCGGGACGTTCCATTCCGCCGATTTGCAGATCGACCCGGCCCTCGCCGTTCCCGCGAACCTTGCGGGCGTTGACGCCACCACCCTGACCGGCGGCAGCACCACGGCCCAGGGGCCGACGAATCCCTACAGCTTCAGCACCGGCATCACCCAGGCCGTCCGCAGCAGCGGCCAGCTAGTCGGGTTCTACAACACTGACCGGGTGATCCCCTTCGTCTACTTCATTCCCGCCGGCGGCGCGGCCACCTACCCCACCGTGATCTTCCAGCACGGCATCACATCCCAGAAGGAGGCCGCCGCCGCTGCCGCGGACACCATCGCCCTGTCCGGCAAGGCCACCATCGCCATCGACCTCCCCATGCATGGCGCGCTGGCCTCCCCGGCCAACACCATCCAGCCCGGCGATTCCGCCGCCACCATCGCCCAGAAGCAGGCCAACTGGGGCTCGGACTTCATGTCCCTGACCTCCCTGCTGACCACGCGCACCAACATCCAGCAGGCGGCCCTGAACCTGCACCGACTTGAAATCCTGATGCGCACCGGCACGCCCTTCGGCACCGCCTTCGCCACCTATTCAGGTGGTGCGATCACGGGCTACCCCACCCCAGGCGCCACCGGCAACATCACCTTCGTCGGCCAGAGCCTTGGCTCCATCGTCGGAGCCTACTACCTGGCGGGGAACACCACCCTCGATCCCACGGCCGGTCATCCACCCTACACGCCCACCAGCCTCCAGACCGACATGAAGGGCTTCCTTTCCGTGCCCGGGAGCACCCTGGCCTACCTCCTGAAGGACAGCCCGGCCTTCGGGCCCACGGTCAATGCCGGCCTCAGCGCCGCCTCCGGAGGGACCGTGGTCCCCGGCACGACCGCCTACACTCAGTTCTTCCTCGTGGCCCAGACCATCACCGACCCCGTCGATCCCGCGACCATGACCCTTCCCCTGGCCGCCGGCCTGCTTTCCAGGTTCACCTACCGCCTGGCCATGCAGGAGGCCGTCGGCGACCAGGTGATCCCGAACTACACGACCCGTTATCTGGGCAACGCCCTGGGTGGCCGGTCGCTCTTCGGCGGCGACCTCGACCCCTTCTTCAGCCAGCTTCTTTACAACGGGGCCACGACGCCGGTCGCCCCCTTCATGCTCGGGACTACACCCACCTCGGTGAAGGCCACCGCTGCGGCCTATCTACCCACCGCCACCATGCCGCAGGAAGGTTACTTCCAGTTCAATCAGGCTGGAATCGACCATGGGTTCCTGCTCGACAACAGCACCCCGGCCAATACCGCCGCCGCCCAGAAACAGCTGCTCTTCTTCCTGGGCGGCCCTGGCGGAGCCGGCACCAGCATCGTCGTGGATCCCTACGCCTTCTGATCCACCCCATCGAGACCGAGGAGGGACGGTTCACCGTCCCTCCTTTTTTATTCACCGGCCAGATCCGGGAAGGCCTCCAGCAGCCGCCGGCGGGCCTCGAGCAGGTGCGGCACGGCCGCGTCCCGGCGCCGGAGGAAGCCCCGCACGGCCTGCAGATCCTCCGCCAGGCGCTCACCCAGGGGCAGGGAGAGAAAGGCGAGGAGGGCCGCCAGGAGAGCCAGACCCGCGCCCAACCAGCCGAGGAAGTGTCCTGCCCCCAGGGCCAGGACCAGGGTCCACAGGGGAAACAGGAGGACACCCCCCAGCAGCTTGAAGGTGGCCGTGACGTCCAGTTCCTCCGTGGCCCGCGCCGCCACCGCACCCACCAGCCGGTAGGGCGGCCAGAAGCAGAGGGCGGCGGGCAGCAGGAGGAGGCCCAGGACAAGCCTGAGCGCCGCCCGGGGCAGCCAGTGGCGGACCTCCGCCCAGGGATAGGGATGGCCCACCTGATCCGGCCGGACGCCCCTGTCGCGGAGCCAGTCGCGGGCGGCCCGGACCTCGGCCTGGAGGTCCACCCGATCGTCGGGCGCCATGGCTTCGAGCCGCGGCAGGAGGACCTTCACCCGGATCCGGAGGGCCTCCAGATCCGCCCGGCTGCCCGGCGCCTCCGCCAGCAGCCAGGCCACCTCCTGGGCCAGGGCCAG
>JAJYBX010000152.1 GCA_021778785.1 Acidobacteriota bacterium | reverse complement strand
GCCCGCGGACCGCAAGCTCATCGGCGGCCCCGTGCCCGAGGGCGCCGTGTGGAAGCGGGACGAGGAGCATGCCCCCTGGAGCAAGGCGCAGCTGGAGGGCTGGATCAGTCAGGACACCATCTGGGCCTGCACCAGCTGCGGCTACTGCGAATGGGCCTGCCCCCTGCAGATCAGCTTCGTGGACAAGCTCGTGGGCATGCGCCGCTACCTCACCCTGGAGGAGAGCGACTTCCCCGCCGAGGCCCAGACCGCCTTCAAGGGCATGGAGCGCCAGGGCAACCCCTGGAACCTGCCCCAGGCCGACCGGGCCAAGTGGGCCGAGGGCCTCGAGGTGCCCACCGTGGCCGAGCAGCCCGACGCCGAGTACCTGTTTTGGGTGGGCTGCGCCGGCAGCTACGACGCCGCGGGCCAGAAGGTGTCCAAGTCCCTCGTGAAGCTGCTGAAGGCGGCCGACGTCTCCTTCGCCATCCTCGGCACCGAGGAGAGCTGCACCTGCGAATCCGCGCGGCGCCTGGGCAACGAGTACCTCTTCCAGTCGGCCACGGAGGCCAACGTCGAGACCCTCAAGGGCCATGGCGTGAAGAAGGTCGTCACCAACTGCCCCCACTGCCTCAACACCCTGAAGAACGAGTACCCGGCCTTCGGCGGCGACTTCGAGGTGGTGCACGGCACCGAGCTGGTGGCGAAGCTCATGTCGGAAGGGAAGATCAAGCTGGAGCAGACCGTGGACGTGGACCTCACCTACCACGATCCCTGCTACCTCAGCCGTATCAACGGCCAGGTGGAGGCCCCCCGCGCCATCCTCGACGCCATCCCCGGCGTGAAGCTCACCGAGATGGAGAAGCACGGCGAGGCCACCATGTGCTGCGGCGCGGGCGGCGGCCGCTTCTGGCTGGAGGAGCACCTGGGCAAGCGCGTGAACCACGAGCGCTTCGAGCAGGCCCTGGAGACCAAGGCCAGCACCATCGCCGTGGGCTGCCCCTTCTGCAACGTCATGCTGAACAACGCCGCCGGCGAGACCGGCCACGAGGGCGTGGCCACCACGGACATCCTGGAACTGGCCGCGAAGGCGCTGAAGTAGGGGGCCGGCGGGCCCCCGGCCGACGCCGACCACCGCAGGGGTTAGGATAGAATCCGATTGCCTTCAAACAGTTGTGAATGTTGCAATAGAATTGTAAATTAAAGTTGATGCAAGGTCATCGGGGCCGTACCCTGGTCCGCGGCTCCGGGCGCGGTCAGGAGGGGATCGTGTATCTGTTCCATGACAAGAGCATCGACTCGGACCACGACCGGATCATCCTCGCGTTCGACGGCCTGATCCGGATCGTCTCCAGGCAGACCTACGAATCGGGCGGGCGGAGGGGGGTCATCCAGGAACTCCTCCGCTACACCTCCTCCCACTTCAGACGGGAGGAGGCCTCCATGCGGAGGCACCGGTACCCCGGGCTGCGCGACCATGTGCTGGCGCATGCCTACCTTCAGAACGCGTTCGGCCGGATCCGGCCGTGGATGTTCGAGGACCGTCCCAACCTGCTTTCGGACATCCGGCTGCTCAGGGATCTGTTCCTGTCCCACATCCTCACCTACGACGAGAGCTACGCCGAATGGTTCTGCACCCGGAAGGCGGACGGATCCAGGCCGGGCGGAGGACGGGCCGCGGAACCCGCCCATGGCCTGCACCTGCGGTGCCGCGCCACCCGGAACGGCCCCGGACACCCCGGACGGAGGGCCCAACCCGGCTGCCGGAGCGGGGTCCTCGGACACCGCCGCCAGCAGCGGGGCCGTCGCGGCGTCCCCTGGGGGGCGTCTGGTTGAACGGGTCTGGCTCCCGCCGGGGCGGGTGGGAGGACAGCCGCAGGGACCACCCGCGGTTCAGTGGCGGTCGGCGATTCCCTGGATGGCCTTCACGAACCTGCGGGCGGCCCCGGTGTCGAAGGGCGGCTTGCCGGCGTCGGTGAGCGCCTTGTTGGCCGCGTTGTAGTCCCGCATGGCCGCATCCAGGTCCTGCATGTCCTGGTGGGTGAAGGAGGACCCCTTGGCCGCCAGGTCCGCGAACGCCTTGTTCGCGGCCGGGTGCTCCTCCTTGGGGAGGGCCAGGAGCACGGCGGGTTCCATGCTCCGCACCAGGCCGACCGACAGGCCGAAGGCCACGCCCTTGAAGCCGTGGGAGGTGTCCACCTGGATGCCCCTGGCGGCGAGGTCGGCCTTCACCTGCCGGGCCTTGCGGATGAAGAGGAACGCGGCGATCGCGAGGATCACCACGATGAACAGGAGGAAACCGCCGCAGCCGATGAGGGTCCACTTGAGCGCGGGGTTCATGCCCTTCGGCGGGGCCTGGGACGGGCCTTCGGTCATGGGGGCTCCTGGGGATGGGACCCATCCTGCCATGGGGAGGTCGGGTCGGCCAAACCGCGGGGCGGTCAGGCCAGGCCGAAGCGGAGGAGCCCCTCCGCCTGCTCCAGGTCCGCAGCGAGGCCCGCCAGCACGGGCCCCAGGGGACCGGCGGGCTCCGCGTCCGCGAGGCGCCGCAGCTCCCCGGCCACTTCCCGGGGCGCCTCGGCCAGGCGTCCCAGGGAGGCGAGCGCAGCCGCCTTGGCCGGAAGGTCCGCGGGCTGGAGGTGCAGCTGCTCGATGCCGTGGCCGAGGTTCAGGGTGGCCAGCAGGCCAGTGGGCCAGCGGTCCCCGAGTTCCTTCGCCCGCCCCAGGTGCAGGGCCAGCCGCAGGATCTGGCGGAAGGATCGCGCCCGCCAGTCGGTGCCGGCCGGGTCCTGGTCCGGCGCCACCATCCGGCGCAGGTCGTTCCGGATCACCGCCGCGGCCTCCCGGGCCTGCCGCACGGCGCGCCGGGGCAGCAGCATGAAGCCCCCGGCCATCAGCACGGCCCCGGCCGCGAGGGCCAAGCTCTCGGCCACCGCGGTTCCCGGGCGGACGGCGGCCGATCCGGCCTGGCTCGCCAGGAGGAAGCACATGTTGAAGTCCACGCCGGCGATGGCCGTGCGGGGGTGGGCCCGGAGGACGCCGCCCAGCAGGAGGAAGGGGGCGATGGACAGGAGGAGCCAGGGGGTCGTGGCGGCGGCCGGCTGGACCGCGATGCGGTAGACGACGGCGGCGAAGGCCCCGGTCAGGACCCCCGTCAGCAGCTTGGGCGCGATGTCCTGGGGCAGGGTCATGGTCCCGAGGACCATGGAGAAGATGCTGACGCCGAAGGCGAGGAGGATGCCCAGGGGCCGGCCCGTGCCCAGGGCCAGGGCGCAGGCGAGGAAGGTCGCGCCCCCGGCCAGCAGCCCCGTCCGGATCGCCTGGGGCCACTCCCGGTGGGGCGCGAGGCGGGCCAGGGGGAGCCGCAGCCCGTGGCGTCCTCCACCGTCGGGCCCGCGCAGGGCGGCATCGCCCTCGAGGATCCGGGCCAGGCCGTCCGTCAGGCGCGGGGGGCCGAGGGCGGCTCCCGGGGCAGGGAGCTCCGCCGCCGCGCCGCCGCATTCCGCGGTCCGCAGGTGGGCCGCCACCCGCTCCAGGTGCCCGGACAGGTGCCTGCGGCCGGCTGCTTCCGGGCTTCCGTCCCGCGCCAGCGCCAGGGCCGAGCCCATGACGGAGAGGGCGCCCACGACCATGGCATCCACGTCGTGGAGGCGGCGGTAGCCCTCGAGGGAACCGGCGAGCACCAGGCGGGAGGAGGCCTCCAGCTCGCTGAGCTCGGCCAGGATCCGCCGCTCCTCGGGGAGCGTGCCCGCCAGGCCGTCGCGCAGCACCCGGGCGGCGAAGGCGGCCGCATCCCCGCAGGCCCGGCGCACGCGCCCGAAGAAGGCCCGCCGGGGCGAGCGGGGGGTCATCAGGCCCGTGATCACCGTGGCCGTGAGCACGCCGATGAGGGTGCATTCCACCCGGGCGAGGGCCAGCTCCCGGGAGCCCGCCGCGGCCAGGACGGAGGGGATGACCACGATGGGCGCCGTGATGCCCGCCAGGAGGGCGCCGTACCCATGCACCCCCCGGAGGAGGTGGGTCAGCCCGGCGCTGGCGGCCACCCACAGGCCCAGCAGCGCCAGCTGCGCGGTGGGGGGCACGGGGAGCAGGAGCAGCCCGAACCCGGCTGCCGCGCCCAGCAGCGTCCCCACGACACGGAACAAGGCCCGTTCGAGCAGGACCCCCCGGGAGGCCTGGGCCACCACCCAGACGGGCATGGCCGCCCAGTAGGCGTGCTGCACGTGCCACAGGGAGGCGAGGGCGAAGGCCACCCAGGCCGACAGGGCCAGGGTGGCCGCCCGCACCGCGAGGTTCCGGTCGATCCGGGAGAAGCCGGGGCTTCCGGTGGACGGGGACACCCGGATCTCCCGCGGACCGGCTACCGGCTGAACAGGTTCTTCATGACGTACATGGCCATCATGGGATTGGCGGCCAGGCGGCGCTTGAGGTAGTGGATGGCGTACTGCCATTCCTCGGCGAAGGGCACGTAGAGGCGCATCACATGGCCCTTCTTCACGAGCTCCTGCTGGAGCGCTGTCCGGGGCACGCCCAGGAGCATCTGGAACTCGAACTTCCCGGTGGGGACGCCCCGCTGCTCCAGGTGGGCCAGGCAGCGCCGCACCAGGGACTCCTCGTGGGTGGCGATCTCGGGGTAGTGGCCGTGGTCCAGCAGGAGGCCCACGTGCTCGAAGAGCTTCTCCTTCATGGCCGGCTTCTCCTGGAGGGCGATGTCGGCGGGCTCCTTGTAGATGCCGATGCAGATGCGGACCTTGCAGGGCTTGCTGTGCAGGTTCTTGATGTCCTCCGTCGTGCGGAAGAGGCGGCTCTGGAGCACGATGCCCACGTTGTCGAACTCGTCGCGCAGCTTCCGGAAGATCCGGAGGGTGGCGTCCGTGAAGGTGTGGTCCTCCATGTCCACGGTGATGTGCAGGCCGTGGGGCGCGGCGGCGGCCACCACGAGGCGGAGGTTGGCGTAGGCGTAGTCCTCGCTCTCGTTCATGCCGAGCTGGGTGGGCTTCAGGCTGATGGAGGCATAGGGGCGGTCCTTCAGGGCCTCGATCATGCGGAAGTAGATGGCCACCGTGGCCTCCACGTCCTCGCGCTTGAAGACCTCCTCGCCCAGCAAATCCACGGTCGAGTAGAGACCCAGGTCCTTCTTGAGCTGGTCCGCCTTGGCCACGCCCACCGTCAGGCTCTTCCCGGCGACGTAGGGCGCGGCGACGAACCGCACGAGCGGGGCGGGCATCAGGTCGATGAGGGTGCGCTTGAGATCCATGGGGGCTCCTTCCCGGCCTCTGTTCCGGCCGGGAAGATGTACCATATCGCAAGGCATCCGGCCCCGCCGGCGCCGGACCGGGAATTGGGATGCGGGTCACAGGGCCCGGCCTTCCGGCAAAAGCCTTGCCCCGCGTGGCCCGGCTTGCGAAATACTGAGCTACAGGTGTCCCCATGCCCCTCGATCCGCGCCTTCTCGAGATCCTCTGCTGTCCGGCCTGCCACGGCGACCTCGTGGAGGGAACGGACGGATTGCACTGCCAGGCCTGCGGCCTGCTCTATCCCATCGAGGACGGCATCCCCGTGATGCTGGTGGACCAGGCGAAGAAGGTGGGCCAGTGAGGCTGGACCGATCGCAGGCCGAGACGCTCCTCCGCCGCATGGAGGGCCGCAAGGTGGCCGTCCTGGGCGACGTGATGCTGGACGAGTA
>JAJYBX010000151.1 GCA_021778785.1 Acidobacteriota bacterium | reverse complement strand
TCCCTACCAGCAGGCCGAGCTCGATGAGCTGATGTGCGACCTGGACGGGACCGAGAACAAGGCGCGTCTCGGGGCGAACGCCATCCTGGGCGTGTCCATGGCCCTGGCGGACGCCGCGGCCCGGGCCTCGCGCATGCCCCTCTACCGCTACCTCGGCGGGGCCTCGGCCCGGCTGCTGCCCGTGCCCATGATGAACATCCTCAATGGGGGTGCCCACGCCGACAACAACGTGGACATCCAGGAGTTCATGGTGCTGCCCGTGGGGGCCCCGAGCTTCCGGGAGGCCCTCCGGTGGGGCGCCGAGGTCTACCACGCCCTGAAGGGGGTCCTGAAGGCCCGCAAGCTGGCCACGGGGGTGGGGGACGAGGGCGGCTTCGCCCCGAACCTCGGCTCCAACGAGGAGGCCCTGGAGCTCATCGGCGAGGCGGTGAAGAAGGCCGGCTACAAGCTGGGGCAGGAGGTCTTCCTGGGCCTGGATTGCGCCGCCAGCGAATTCCTCAAGGGGAAGGCCTACCAGCTGGACGGGAAGGCCAAGTCCCCGGCCCAGCTCGTGGAGTACTACCAGGGCCTGGTGAAGCGGCACCCCATCGCCTCCATCGAGGACGGCTTCGCCGAGGGCGACTGGAAGGGCTGGAAGGCCCAGACGGACGCCATGGGGGCCCGGACCCAGCTCGTGGGTGACGACATCTTCGTCACCAACCCCGCCATCCTGGCCAAGGCCATCCAGGAGGGGGTGGCCAATGCCATCCTCATCAAGCTGAACCAGATCGGGACCGTGACCGAGACCCTGCGGGCCGTGGACATGGCCCACAAGGCCGGCTACCGCGCCATCATCAGCCACCGCAGCGGCGAGACCGAAGACAGCTTCATCGCCGACCTGGCCGTGGCCACGGGGGCGGGCCAGATCAAGACCGGGGCCCCCTGCCGCACGGATCGCGTGGCCAAGTACAACCGCCTGCTCCAGATCGAATGGGAGCTGGGTGCCGCCGCCCGCTATGCCGGCCGGGAGGCCTTCGGGTCCCGCCTGGGCTGAGGAGGCCTCCGGACATGAACGCCAACTGGCTCCTGAAATCCAGCACGCTCTACGGGGTGCTGGGGGCCTCGGCGGTGCTGTCCATGCTGGCCCTCCTCCTGTCCCAGGACGGGCTGCCTGAGCTCCGGAAGCGAGAGGCGGAGCTGGCGCAGACCCGGTCCCGCCTCATGGATCTGAACCGCCGGAACCGCGAACTGCTGGACGAGGTCCAGCGCCTCGCCGCCAAGGATCCCGAGCTCATGGAGGCCCTGGCGAGACGGCAGGGGTACGCCCGTCCCGGCGAGACCGTCTACACCTTCCGCAACCGCAAGCAGGACCGGTAGGACGCCGTGGAGCTCCAGATCGCCTCCGCTTCGGGGAACGTCTTCGGCTACCTCTGGGCCGATGAGCTAAATGCTATCGACGGGTCGCGTTATGCCAAAATCCTCTGTCCCCGGGGGAGCGGGTTCGGATTAGATGGCCTTTTTTTGATGCAAAGGCCCGGAAGGGACCCCTGGATCCTGGATCACTGGGATTCGGATGGCACTAAGTCTTTTTGCAGCAATGGTAGCAGGGCTGCCCTGAGCCTCCCCGGGGCACCGGGAGGCGATCTGGTGGAGGCGATCTCCAGCGGCGAACGCATCCGGCTCCGACGCGACGATGCAGGCATCGGCATCCGCATGCCCGAGGGCGAGGGCTTCGGCCTGCGCGCCGTGCCCATGGAGACGCCCTTCCCCAGCGGGTTTGGATGGGTGGGCAATCCCCAGCTGGTGATGCGGGTGCCGTCGGTGGCGGCGGTGGATCTGGCCGAACTCGCGCCGCCCCTCCGCCATCACGGGGCCCTGCGCGGCGGGACCAATGTGAACGTGGTGGAGCCGACGGGTCCCGGTGAGGCCCGGATCCGCTCCTGGGAGCGGGGCGTGGAAGGGGAGACCCTCTGCTGCGGGACCGGATGCGCCGTCGCAGCCGCCTGGCTGGCGCGGACCGTGGGGGGCTCGACCTGGATCCTGCATCCGGCCGGTGGGGGGGCCGTGGCTGTCACCCTGCGCCTGGAGGAAGACGGCACCTGGCGGGAGCTGTGGCTCTCCGGGCCCGTGCATCGCATCGGCAGCGCCCGCCCGGACCCGGCCCTGCTGGGCCCATGAACCCCGCCCTTCGCCGTGGAACCCGACCTGCTAGACTGGCATGTTCCACACCCGAGGGGATCCCGTGATGCGTGGCATGACCAGCGCCTTGGCGACGAAGAGGGCGGGCTGATGCGTGCCCGCGTCGTGGTGCTGGCCAACCAGAAGGGCGGGGTGGGGAAGACCACCACCGCCATCAACCTCGCGGCCTCCCTCGCGATGATGGAGAAGATGGTGCTGCTGGTGGACTTCGATCCCCAGGGCCACAGCACCACGGGGCTCGGCTTCCCCAAACCGGACCATCGCGCCGGGTCGTACGCCCTCATGAAGGGCGCCCCGGCCGAGGCGCTGGTGCTCACCACGGAAGTTCCGATGATGCAGGTCATCCCGGCGGGGAAGGATCTGGCCCAGCTGGAGTTCGAACTCTTCGAGCTGCCCCAGCTCCAGGTGCTCCGGCAGGGCCTGGCGCCCCTCATGGATCGCTTCGACTACATCCTCATCGATCCGCCCCCCAGCCTCGGGATGATCACCCTCAACGCCCTCTCGGCGGCAGACGAGGTCATCGTCCCCATGCCCTGCGAGTTCTTCGCCCTCGACGGCCTGGCCGAACTGACGGAGACCCTGCGGCGCATCCAGTCGGGGCCGAACCCCTCCCTCCAGCTCGGCGGCATCCTCCTCACCATGGCCGAGGAGCGCACCAACCTCGGGGCGGCCGTGGCCAATGAGGTCCGCCAGGCCTTCCCGGGCAAGGTCTTCCAGACCATGATCCCCCGCAACATCCGCCTCGCGGAGGCTCCCAGCCACGGGAAACCCGTGGCCTTCTATGATCTGCGATCCAAGGGTGCCCAGGCCTACCTCAGCCTGGCGAAGGAGTGGCTGGGCCTCGAGATGCCCGCGAGGAAGGAAGCCTGATGAGCAGCAACCTGAAGCGCCCGGCCCTGGGCCGGGGACTCACTTCCCTCATGAGCCAGATGGCGCCCGAGGACGCCGCCCAGCGGGAGCTGCCCCTGGGCAGCCTGGTGCCGAACCGGGCCCAGCCGCGCACCTTCTTCGACGAAACCTCCCTCCAGGAGCTGGCCGAGAGCCTGAAGCAGCACGGCATGGTCCAGCCCATCGTGGTGCGGAAGGTGGGCGAGAAGTTCGAGATCATCGCCGGCGAGCGCCGGTGGCGGGCGGCGCGCAAGGCCGGCCTGGCCATGGTGCCCGTGGTGGTGAAGGAGGTCCCCGACGACCGCCTGCTGGAGTTCGCCCTGGTGGAGAACATCCAGCGCCAGGAGCTGAATCCCATCGAGGAGGCCAAGGCCTACTGGCAGCTCGGGGAGCACCTGCGCCTCACCCAGGAGCAGGTGGCCGACCGGGTGGGGAAGTCCCGTCCCCAGGTGGCCAACACCCTCCGCCTGCTGCGGCTGCCCTCTGAGATGCAGATGGATGTGGCCCTGGGGCGCTTGAGCACGGGTCACGCCAAGGTGCTGCTGGGGGTGACCGAGGCGCGCCTCCAGGAGCAGCTGGCGGGGGAGGTGGTGGAGCAGCAGCTGAGCGTGCGGGCCCTGGAGTCCCGCATCCTGCAGCTCCAGAAGCAGCGGAAGGTGAAGGGCCGGAAGAAGCACCCCCAGGAGCTGTTCATCAAGGCCGCGGCCGAGGAGCTGACCCAGGCCTGGGCCACCCGGGTGGAGATCAAGGGCAACGGGAAGGGCGGAACCGTCGTCCTCCACTACGCGAACGAGGCCGATCTCGACCGCCTCTTCGAATCCCTGAAGCAAGGCCCCGCCCGCAGGCACTGAGCAGAGGTCCCGCATGACATCCTGGTTCGTCAAGAAACGGCAGCAGAAGACGGCGGTGGAGGAGCGCACGGTCCGGGTCCCCGAGGGCCTCTGGATCAAGTGCGACGCCTGCAAGGAGCTCATCTACCGCAAGGAACTCGTCAACACCCACAACGTCTGCCCCAAGTGCGGCTACCACTTCCGCATCGACGTCTCCGAGCGCCTCGAGAACCTCATGGACCTGGGCTGGACGACCCTCTTCGACGACCTCCGGAGCGCCGATCCCCTGGGCTTCGTGGCCGCCAAGGCCTACAAGGACCAGCTGAAGAAGCTGGAGGCGGACGGCCAGACCCAGGATGCCGTGGTGGTGGTGGAGGGCACCATCTCCGGCCATCCCGTGGTGGCGGCCATCATGAACTTCGACTTCCTGGCGGCCAGCATGGGCAGCGTGGTGGGCGAGAAGCTCCGCCTGGGGGCCGAGCGGGCCCTGGAGAAGGGGTGCGCCTACCTCATCGTCAGCTGCAGTGGCGGCGCCCGCATGCAGGAGGGCACCCTCTCGCTCATGCAGATGGCCAAGGTGAGCGCGGCCCTCGCCAAGCTGGACAAGGCGGGCCTGCCCTACCTGTCCATCCTCACGGATCCCACCACCGGCGGCGTGAGCGCCAGCTACGCCATGCTGGGCGACCTGAACATCGCCGAGCCCAAGGCCCTCATCGGGTTCGCGGGGCCGCGGGTCATCGAGCAGACCATCAAGCAGAGCCTCCCCGAGGGCTTCCAGCGCTCCGAATTCCTCCAGGCCCACGGCATGGTGGACCGCGTGGTCGCCCGCGACCGGCTGAAGGACTTCGTGGGCGCCTGCCTCGAGTGGATGCTTCCCGCGCGGGACTGATGAACCCGGACTTCGAGCTGGTCTCCATCCCCCGGCTCCAGGAGCGGGGCCATCTCGGCATCAAGGTCGGGCTGGAGAACATCCGGGCCCTGCTGGACGGCCTGGGCCGGCCGGACGCGGGCTATCCGGTGGTGCTCATCGCCGGCACCAACGGCAAGGGCAGCACCGGCGCCTTCCTGGCCCACATGCTGAAATCCGCCGGCTTCGTGGTGGGATGGACCACCTCCCCCCACCTGGTGGACGTCACCGAGCGCATCTGGGTGGACGGCGAGCCCATCGGCACCGGCGCCCTGGAGCTGCTGCTGACGGAGGCCTTCGAGGCGGAGGCCCGGGCCGGGATCCAGGCCACCTACTTCGAGCTGATGATCACGGCGGCCCTCCTGGCCTTCCGCATGACGGGCGTGGAGATCGCCCTCCTGGAGGTGGGCATGGGGGGACGCTGGGATGCCACCAACGCCACCGATCCCCTGCTGACCCTGCTCACCACCGTGGGCCTGGACCACCAGCAGTATCTGGGCGACACCCGCGAGGCCATCGCCGGTGAGAAGCTCTGCACGGCCCGGGACGGGCGCCCCCTCGTGCTGGGGCCCAGCCTGGACCCGGACTGGGTGCGTCCCCTCCTGGCCTGCGACCCCATCCTGTGCCCGGCCCCCCGGCTGGGACCGGCGGAGATCCACTGGGACCACTCGCGCCTGGACGGCCGGCGGGTGGGCCTGGCGGGCGCCCACCAGCTGGATAACCTCGCCACGGCCCTCGAGGGCGTGCGCCAGCTGAAGCGGCTGGGCTTCCCCATCCCCGAGGAACGGCTCTGGTCCGGCGCGGCTTCCGTCCAGTGGCCCGGGCGCCTGTGGCAGGTGCCGGGCCTGGAGGGCGTGTGGATGGATGGCGCCCACAACCCGGAGGGGG
>JAJYBX010000150.1 GCA_021778785.1 Acidobacteriota bacterium | reverse complement strand
CTCCAGGGGAAGTACTGGCCCGAGTGGGTGTGGCCGGAGAGCTGGAGCCGGATGCCCGCCCGCTCGGCAGCTTCGTAGCCCGTGGGCGGGTGGAACAGGAGCAGCTTCGGCGCTCCCTCCGGCGCCCCGGCCAGGGCCGCGGCAAGATCGGGCCCGTGGCCCGTGCCCCGCCGCCCCCGGGCCGCCGGGTCGGGCATGCCCGCCACGACGAGCGTGGCCCCCCGGTGCGGCAGCACCGCGTGGGCGTTGTCGAGGACGCGCCAGCCCAGGCCGCGGATCACGGGAATCCACTTGGCCACCCCGGAGTAGTACTCGTGGTTCCCCGTCACGAAGAAGACGCCATGGGTGCCGTGCAGGGCCCCCATGCGCTCGGCCTTGGCCCGGACGCCATCGGCCTCGCCATCCACCAGGTCCCCGGTGACGGCCACGAGGTCGGGCGCCAGGGCATTGGCGCGGACCACGAGCCGATCCACCCGGGCGGCGGGCACGAGGGGCCCCAGGTGCAGGTCCGAGATCTGGACGATGCGGAAGCCGTCGAGTCCTTCAGGCAGGTCGCGGACCGGCACCTCCACCGTCCGGAGCACCGGGGGCCGCAGGGCGGTGACGAGGCCCGCGAGGTTCGAGACGAGGGCGGCGCCCAGGGCCAGGCCGAAGGCCCAGGTCCCGAGGGACGCGGGTGCCTGGACCAGACGTCGCAGGAGGAACTGGCCCAGGTCCGCCGCCAGCAGGTAGACGAGGTACGTGGACACGAAGCCGAAGAGGCCGTAGCTGAGCCAGTACAGGAAATCCGCCCGGTGGTCCGTGAGCCGGTTGAGCAGCGGGACGAGGACCATCAGGAGGAAGAAGAGGCCGAGAAAGCCCCAGACCCCGGCCGGATGCTTCGCCAGGGGCGGGCACAGGGCCATGGACCGGCGCGCCATGTACGTGAAGGCGCTCCCGAGGATGGCCAGCAGCAGGGCGATGGACAGGAGGGCGCGCATCAGCCCCGCCGCCACCCCGTGGTGCCGTCCTTGCGGTCCTCCAGCACGATGCCCAGGGCCTTCAGGTGGTCGCGCACGCGGTCCGCCTCGGGCCAGTTCTTCGCGGCCTTGGCGGCGCGGCGGGCCTCGATGAGGGCCTCCACCTCGGCGTCGAGGCCGGCCTCCTCGTGGGGCCAGGCGGCGAAGATGGCGTCGGTCTCGTCCAGGAAGGCCAGGGCCGCGTCCCGCTCCTCGCGGGTGAGGGCCGCATGGTCGTCCTGGGCGTTGAGGTCGCTGATGAGGGTGAAGAGCGCCGCCAGGGCCTCGGGGGTGTTCAGGTCATCGGCCATGGCCGCCCAGAAGGCCTCGCGGGCCTGGCCGATGCGGGCGACGGGGTCCACCGCCTCCTTCCAGGGACCGCCGCCGGCCTCGCCCCCGCTTTCCATGCGCTTGCGGAAGGCCCGGATGCGCTTCAGCGAATTCTCCGCGGCCCGCAGGCCCTCGAAGCTGAAGTTCAGCACCTTCCGGTAGTGGTTGCTCTGGATGGCGTAGCGGAAGGCGATGGGATCCACCCCCTTGGCCACGAGGTCGCGCAGGCTGAAGAAGTTTCCCAGGCTCTTGGACATCTTCTGTCCTTCCACCATCAGGAACTCGCCGTGGACCCAGTGGTTCACCCACCGGTGGCCCAGGCAGCCCTCGCTCTGGGCGATCTCGTTCTCGTGGTGGGGGAAGATGAGATCCACCCCGCCGCTGTGGATGTCCACGCGCTCGCCCAGCAGCTCCATGCCCATGGCCGAGCACTCGATGTGCCAGCCGGGCCGGCCCGGGCCCCAGGGGCTGTCCCACCAGGGCTCCCCGGGCTTGGCGGCCTTCCACAGCACGAAGTCGGTGACGGAGTCTCGCTCGTACTCGTCGGCGTCCACGCTGGCGCCCGCTTTCATGCCCTCGCGGTCGAGGTGGGCCAGGCAGCCGTAATGGGGCAGGCCCGCGATGCGGTAGTAGACGCTGCCATCGCGGAGGTAGGCCAGCCCCTTGGCCTCCAGATCCCGGATCAGGCGGATCATGTGGGGCAGGTACTCCGTGGCCCGGGGCAAGTAGGTGGCCCGCTGGACGCGCAGGGATTCGAGATCCTCCAGGAACATCGCCGTGTACCGGTCCGTGAGGGCCTTCATGGCCCCGTGGCGGGCCTCGTTGGAGGCCTCCGGCGGCAGGGCGCCCTGGGAATCCCGGATGATCTTGTCCTCCACGTCGGTGATGTTCATGCAGTGGCGGACCTCGTAGCCCGCGGCCTGGAAGGTGCGCTTGAGCAGATCCTGGAACAGGAAGGTCCGCAGGTTGCCGATGTGGGCCACGTTGTAGACCGTGGGACCGCAGGTGTACAGGCTGAGGACGCCGGGCTCCACCGGCGCAATTTGGTCAACTTTCCGTGTCAGGGTATTGAACAGGGAGAGGGGCCGCCTCATCTTCATGGCTCTAGGTAACCACCATCGGCCCCTCCGCCATAACCCCCCAAAGGTGTCCGCATGGGTCTGTTCGGAACCCGAGCCAAGGAAGAGGCGCTTCTCGAGCAGGGGGAGCGTCTGCGCAGCCTGGAGGCCGAGTGTGCGGGGATCCGGGCGCGCCTCCAGGAGACCGAGGAGCTGGTGAGGCACCTGGACGCGGACAAGGACCTGCTCCTGGCCACCCTGGAGTGCCTGCGCCCGGGGATGCCCCCCCGGGAGCTGGCGGAGGCGCTCCTCGAGGTCTGCTTCAAGCCCCTGGGCCTGGCCTGCTTCTACCTCGCCCTGGCGGACTGGGAGGAGGACTGCCTGACCTTCATCCTCTACCACGAGGGTGGACGGACCCGGAACCATCCCTCCCGTCATCTCTCGGAGCGGGCGGGCCTCTCCGAACGGGTGCTCGCCTCCGGGCGCCCCCTCTACATCCGGACCATGGAGGAGGGCCAGGCCGCGGGCAGCCGCCTCACCGCCGCGGAACAGGCCACGGGCCTCATCCCCCACAGCTGGTACGGCGTGCCCCTGGGACGCGGCGAGCGGCCCGTGGGCCTGCTCAGCTTCCAGAGCTTCCAGACGGACGCCTTCGACGAGCGCCGCCGGCGCATCATGGACGCCCTGGGGACGATCCTGTCCCGGTGCCTGATTCAGGAATCCTGAACGAGCGCCAGCAGGTCCTCCGGCAGCACCCGGGCCCGGCCATCGGAGCCCGCCACCAGGTGGACGCTCTCGCCTTCGGCCAGGAGGACCCCCTCCCGCTCGATGCCGTAGTGGAAGACGATGCGTCGGCGGCTGGCCTCGGCCAGGCGGGTCCGCACCACCACCAGCTCGTCGTAGCGGGCCGGGGCCCGGAACCGCACCCGGATCTCGTTCACCACGAGGCGGACCCCCCGGGCCTCCCATTCGGCGTAGCTCTGGCCCAGTTCCCGCAGGAAGTCGCTCCGGCCCAGCTCCATCCACACCGGGTAGGTGGCGTGGTGGACGATGCCCATGGCATCCGTCTCGGCATAGCGCACCCGGAGCTCGGTCAGTGATTCCATGGCTCGTTTGTCCACCACCTGACTACCCCCCGATCGGACAGCGCCCCGCGCTGTCCTCCCGCTCCCGCGGCGCTGCGCTTGCGATCGCGGAGGGGGCCCCGTGGTGGACGATGCCCATGGCATCCGTCTCGGCATAGCGCACCCGGAGTTCGGTCAGCGATTCCATGGCTCGATTGTCCACGAAACGGCCCCGCCCGGGGGCGGGGCCGTTTCGCGGGAAGGTCCAGCTACTCGATGGTCACGCGGACGTGGTCCCCCTTGTCCGTGGTGATCTCCAGGAGCAGGTCGCCGGGCTTGGATTCCCGCAGCAGCTTCTGGAGCTGCTCGGGCTTGAGGCCCTTCTTGCTCTCCCCGTTGACCTTGATCTCGCTATCCCCGGCCATGTCGAGGATGCTGCTGGCCAGGCTCACGGGCATGCGGATGTGCACCTCGCTGGGGCCATCGTAGGCCTTGCCGGGCTGGTCGCGGTCCTGGCTGCGGCGGTGCTCATGGGGATGGAAGGACTTGGAGACGATGTCCACCTTGATGAAGCGGGCCGCCTGCTGGGCGGACAGGGGAAGGGCGAGGCTGGCCGCGAGGGCCAGCGGAAGCATGACGGCACGCATGGGCGGCCTCCTTGAAGGGGGGCCGGGATGTCCCCGGCTCGCATGGGATTACGGGCACTTCGGGGGAAGGATTAGGCCGGGTATCCTGGAATGTCCGGAACGGTCCGCCCCGTCCGGGCATCCCAATGCCTGAGCGGTCGCCCCGCCCCTTCCGGAGAGCCCGAATGAAGATGAAGTCCCTCGCCACCCTCCTGCTCATCGCCGCCCCCCTCGCCGCCCAGGGGCCCGTGAAGTGGGAGCACGACATGCAGTCCGCCCTGAAGCGCGCCAAGGCCGAGAAGAAGCTCATCTTCATGGATCTTTGGACCGAGTGGTGCCCGCCCTGCCAGTTCCTCCAGAAGAACGTGTTCCCCAGCGCCGAGGGGCAGGCCGCCCTGCAGCGGATGGTGCCGTTCTCCGCCCTGGTGGAGAAGAAGGACCGCACGCCGATGCCCGAGGGCATGAAACTGGCCCAGCAGTTCCATCTGGAGGCCTTCCCCACCATGGTGATCCTCGACGCCAACGGCAAGGAGGTCCGCCGCCAGGTGGGCGCCTTCCGCAGCGGCGCCGACTTCGCCGCCTGGCTGGCCAAGTAGCTGTCAGCCCCTCTGCAGGGACGAAGAACGGCGGCCCAGCGGGCCGCCGTTCTTCGTTTCCACCAGCCCCCGCCTACTGGTCCTTCACCCCGCCCGGAGCCTTGGGGGGCGTGGGCAGGCGCTGCTTGAGGCCCTCCAGCTCATCCTGCTGGGCGCCCATGCTGGGGCGGGGCGGGGGGGGCGGGGGCGGTTTCTTGGGGTCGGGGGGTGGCGGGTTCGAGTCCCGGACCAGGGTCTGGAGGTCGTGGACCGCGTCCCGCTGGCCGGGCTGCTCCAGCAGCAGGCGCTCCAGCAGGCCCCGGGCCTCGTCCGGGCGTTTGAGGTCCAGCAGGGCCCGGGCGGCCAGCAGCAGGGCCGGCGCCCGCCAGGCGGGCACCGGGCGGGGCGTGCCCTGGCCCACCAGGGGGCCGAGGGCCTGGAGGGCGTCGCCGGGGAGACCGGTCTTCAGGTCGATGGCGGCGGCCAGCAGCAGGTGGGCGGGCTTGCCGTCGGAGGGACGCCAACGTTGCGCGGCCGGGAGATCTCCGGATTCCAGGGCCCGCTGGGCCAGCCAGGCCTTCATGTCGGCAGGCGCCCAGACCGGGGCGGCAGGCTGCGCCCGCAGGGCCGGGGCCGCCAGGGCCAGCAGCAGGCCCAGCACCGGCCGCCAGCGCGCCATGGGTTTGCCGGCGAAGGCGAGCCAGAGCAGCAGGCCGGCCAGGGCCACCCAGGCCCCCAGTTCCGGATGGGCGGGCTGGAGGGACCGGCGGGTGGGCAGGGGCAGCTTCCCCGCCGCCAGGTCCTGAAGGGCCGCGGCGGCGGTGGCGCCATCGGCGAACAGCCGGCCGCCGGTGGCCTTGGCCAGCTGCGCCAGGAAGTCGGGCTGGGCGGTGCTGACGAGGGGTTCCGGCGGCGCGGCGACGGGCGCGGGGACCGGGGCCGCCGGGGTGGCACCGCCCTCGGCCGCGGGGGCCGGGCGGGGCGGCACGGGGTGGGGCCGGCCGTCGCCGAAGACCAGGGCGTAGAGGGGGAGCCTGGCCTTCTTCAGG
>JAJYBX010000149.1 GCA_021778785.1 Acidobacteriota bacterium | reverse complement strand
GGGAGCGCGGTCTGCATCAGGGAGCCGATCGGGAGGCGCCCGGCATCCGGGCGATGCGCAGCAGCTGGGAACTGAAGACGAGCCCCTCGGCCGCGGCGGCCTCGGGGCTTGCGAACAACCGGACGAACTGCCCGTCCATCAGGAAGCAGAGCATCACGCCCTGGCGGATGGCCCGCTCGTCGTCGGCGACCGTCAGCACCCTCCGGCCCCGGGCCCAGGCCAGGGCCGCGCCGAGGCCACTGGATTCGGAGCGGCAGATGAACACCACGTCGCAGCCGGCCAGATCCTGGATCCGGTCCCCGTAGCGCACCTGGATGGGCTGCCGCCGCACCGTCCGGCCGCGGACATAGTCGTTCAGGTAGGCCCCGAAGGGGGAGCGCCCGAACACCCCGATCACGAAGGGCCGCGCTCCGGCCGGAGGTTCGGGGCGCCACTGGACGTAGGGGAGGATCTCCACCAGGAACTGGGCCTTGACGGCGTATTCGGGCGCAGGGGCTGCGGGTCCGGCGGCGCCCGCCCACAGGAGCCCCGGCACCAGCATCGCGCACCCCGCCGCGCGCCTCAGGGACGGGTCGAGGAACGCTCGGCTGGCGGGGTCACGGGGCGACCAGGGACTCATCAGAGGGGCTCGGATCAGGGATGGACACTCAGGATGGCAGGGTCGGTACGCCCCGCGGGAACCTGGAGGGCCTGGCACTGGGTATCTCCGGTTTCGGATTCCCGGGCCGGTTCCTTGACTTCCTGGAGGCTGCGGGGTTCCGGCCGGCGGTCGGGATTCATGCCGGGGCCCCTCCCGCCGAAAACAGCCTTGTTGCCTTGCGCAAGGAGATTCCGTGTCCCGCCGTCCGGCCCTCCTCCTGCCCCTCCTGCCCCTGGTCCTCGCGGCCCAGGAGCCGCCGGGCAACCAGACCGCCCCGCCCGACGAGCTCACCCGGCTCCTGAACACCCCCGTCATCATCGCCAGTCGCCTCCAGCAGAGCCAGGAGGAGGCGCCCTCGGCCGTGTACGTCGTCACGCGCGCGGACATCGAGCGCTACGGCTGGCGCGAGCTGGCGGACATCCTGCGCGTCCTGCCGGGCTTCGACTTCGGGGACGACGGCACGGCCCTCATCGGCCTCTCCGAGCGGGGCATCTGGGCCCACGAGGGGAAGGTGCTCCTCATGGTGGACGGCATCCAGGTGAGCCCCCTCCACAACGGCAACGTGGACTACTACGGCAACTACCCGGCGGAGCTCATCGAGCGCGTGGAGGTCATCCGCGGGCCCGGCAGCGCCGTCTACGGCCAGTTCGCCGGGGCCGCGGTCATCAACCTCATCACCCGCGCCGCGGAGGATCCCGAAGGCGGCCGGTTCACCCTGCGCACCACCACGCTAGGCGCCGGAAACACCGGGGGGGGCGGCTTCCTCGTGGCCAACGGCCAATTCGCCAACGGGGTGGGCCTGTCCCTCAACGTCGGCTACCAGTCGACCCCCTTCAGCCGGCAGCCCTATGTGGACAGCTTCCTCACCGGCCAGAGCTTCCCCCAGGACAAGGGGAACACCCGCCGGGAGGTCACCAACCTCTTCGCGGAGGTCCACGCCCTGGGGACCTCCGTCCACCTCGTCCGCACCGCCTTCCAGCTGGCCCAGGTGGACGGCGGGGGCAGCGGGAACGGCAACCCGGTGATCCCGGGTCTGGCACCCGGCACCCTGGGGACGGCCTCGCGCATCATCCAGGGGGTCCAGGTCCACCGCAGCTTCGCCCTGACCCAGGGCCTGACCCTCGAAGGCCGGCTGGAACAGCTGGAGAACACCGGCGGATCGGTCTACCCCCAGGACGCCAACTCCAACGGCGTGAACCACTCAGGGACGGAGCGGAGCCGCTTCACGGCCGATGCGGGCCTCCGCTGGGATCTGCCCTATCCGGGCACGCTCCTCGTGGGCGGAGGCACCATCCAGGACCGGGAACGCAGCGTGGACCTCCAGAACCAGGGGGCCCTCCGCGATCCCGGCGATCCCACCCGGCTGGTGCCGCAGCTGACCCTCCAGACCCGCTACGGCTACTTCCAGTACACCCAGCAGTCCGGCCCCTTCGGGCTCACCGCCGGCGGGCGCTACGAGGACAGCGACCTCTCCCACGCCTTCGCCCCCCGCATGGGCCTCACCTATGTGGCGGGCCGCTTCAACGCGAAGCTGCTCTACGGCGAGGCCTTCCGCAATCCCACCCTCTTCCAGACCTACAGCACCTTCTTCGCGTTCCGGGGCGTCCTGAAGCCCGAGCTCATCCGGAGCCGCGAGCTGGAATTGGGCTGGCGCCTCTCCCCGACGGTGGTGGGACGGCTGAACCTCTACCGCATGAGCGTCACCCGCTCCATCTCCTTCGGCCTGGACAACTACAGCATCTACTACGTGAACGCCGGCTCCACCCACTCGAAGGGGGTGGAGGCCACGCTGGACCTCCGGCACGAGACCTGGGGCGGCTACGCCAACCTCGGCTACACGCGGCCCGACGGGCACGTCGATCCCTTCTTCCTCAGCAGCGACGGGAAGGATTTCCTCGGCATCTCCCCCCTGAAGGTCAACGTGGGGGGCTACGTCCGGTTCGGCCCCGTGCAGGTGGCCCCCAGCCTCCTCTACGCCTCCACCCGGGAGGGCCAGACCCCGGCCTCGGCGCAGTCCGGCATCCCCCCCGACCAGCTCCTGCCCAACCTCATCCAGAGCACCCCGGCCCCTGCCCGCCTCCTGGCGAACCTCGCCCTGACCTGGAGCGGCTGGCTGGGCGAGGGCACGGAGGCCCGCCTGTCGGTCTTCAACGCCGGCAACGTGCGCTACCCCATCCTGCAGCCCTACTACGGCGCCCACGCCCCGCTCCCGGCCAACGACCGGCGCCTCGACCTGGATCTGGTCTGGCGGTTTTAGGCGTTCGCCGCCTGCAGGGCGTTGGTGAGCAGGCCCGCGATGGTGAGGGGGCCCACGCCGCCGGGAACCGGTGTCACGGCCGAGGCCACCTCCATGGCCTCGCCGAAGCGCACGTCACCGCAGAGGACGGAACCCTTCGCCCGGAGCGTCTCCAGCTTCCTCGGCTCCGCCGCGAAGATCTGGTGGCCCAGGACCAGGTCCTCCACACGGTTGATGCCCACATCCACCACCACGGCCCCGGGCTTGATCCAGGACCCCTCCACCAGGCCCGGCTTCCCCACGGCGGCCACCAGAAGGTCCGCCTCCCGGCAGACGGCCGGCAGGTCCCGGGTGCGGCTGTGGGCGATGGTGACGGTGGCGTGCTGCTCCAGGAGCATGAGGGCCATGGGCTTGCCCACGATCTCGCTGCGCCCCAGCACCACGGCCCGCAGGCCCTTCAGGGCCAGGCCATGGTGGGCCAGCAGGGACATGCAGGCGCTGGGGGTGCAGGGCCGCAGCCCGGGCAGGCCTTCCAACAGCAGGCCCTGGTTCACGGGATGGAAGCCGTCCACATCCTTGGCCGGGCTGATGCGGTGCAGGGCCCGTTTCGAATCCAGCCCCTTCGGGAGGGGCAGCTGCACCAGGATGCCGTCCACCTCCGGATCGGCGTTCAACCGGTCGATGAGGGCGTCCAGGTCCGCCTGGGGCGTATCCGGGGGCAGGCGGAACTCCAGGGAGCGGATGCCCACCTTCGCGCAGGCGGCGGTCTTGTTCCGCACATAGACCTGGCTGGCCGGGTCCTCCCCCACCAGCACCACGGCCAGCCCCGGAGCCCGGAGCCCCCGGGCGGCCCGGGCCTCCACGCCCTCCCGGACCCGCTCCAGCATCCAATCCGCGTGCGCCTTGCCGTCCAGGATGGTCGCCATGTCAGCCCCCTCCACCATTGGACACCAGGATGCCCCCATGAGTGCCTAACAAACCCCCCACAGGGCCGCGCGAGGGCCGCCGGGCGAGCGAGGCGAGGAACGCGAGGAGACGCGTAGCGGGTACTACGCGCGACGAGCGTGACGCGGCATCGCGACGCCCGCCGGCCCCCGCCCGGAGGGAGGAAGCCAGGTGGGCGCCCCGCGGCGTCACGGCCCTTGAACGATGTCCCGCATCGCCCTGCGGGCCCTTCCTTGCGGTGCATCCCACCTGGCTTCCTCGCGGCCCGGTCGGGAGTTTGTTAGGCACTCGTTCCCTCCGCCTTGAGATTCCTGGGAAAGGAGGATAGACTTGCCATTCAATTCGGCCATGGCCGCCCGGACACGGGTGCCAAGACTGGGTGGGTTCGTCCCACCTTTTTTGTTGTTCTCCCGGAGTCCCGTTGGACCTGAAGAAGCTCCAAGCCCCTCTCGAGCGCCAGCTGGCCCTGCTGGGCTACGAGCTGCTCTGCGTGGAGCTGGCCCGCGAGGGCCGGGACGAGATCCTGCGGCTCTACCTCGACCATTCGGATGCCGAGGCCACGGGCCGGAAGGTCACCCTGGACGACTGCACCGCCGCCCACGAGGGCCTGTTGGCGTGGCTGGACGTGGAATTCCCCGACCTGCGCGAGCACGTGGGCATCGAAGTCAGCAGCCCCGGCATGGAGCGCCCCCTGGTGAAGGCGGACCACTTCCGCCGCTTCGCCGGCCGGCTCTGCCGCCTCCAGACCCTCCAGCCCGTGAACGGCCAGAAGCGGTTCAAGGGCTGGATCGGCCCCGTCACCGCCACCACCCTGACCCTCGAGGAGGACGGCGTGCTGAAGGAGGTGCCCCTGGAGGCCCTCCAGAAGGCCCGCCTGGCCCCGTTTGACGAGAGCAAGACCCCCAAGCCCAAGCACCTGCAGGGGCGTTTCACCGAAGCACCGGATGCCGACGGCGTAGAGACAAGCGCCGTCGAGGAAGAGGAGGCCTGACATGACCACCGTCGCCACGAGTTTCTTCGACAGCGTGAAGATGATCGCCGCCGAGAAGGGGATCCCCGAGGAGGACGTCTTCCTCGCCGTGGAGGAGGCCCTTGCCAAGGCCGCGGACAAGTTCTTCAACGCCCAGGATTTCTACGGCAACTTCCAGGCCCAGATGGACCGGGAGACCGGCGAGTTCCACGTCTACGCCCTCAAGCAGGTGGTGGCCGAGGTGGAGGAGGAGGACCTGGAGATCAGCCTCAAGGAGGCCCAGGAGCTGAACCCCGAAGCCGCCGAGGGCGACACCCTCTGGCTGCCCCAGGACACCAGCCAGCTGGGCCGCATCGCCGCCCAGGCCGCCAAGCAGGTGCTGGTGCAGAAGGTGCGCGAAGCCGAGCGGGACCGCATCTTCACCGAGTTCGCCGACCGCATCGGCGAGGTGGTGGTGGCCGAGGTGAAGCGCTTCGAGAAGAGCGCCATCATCCTCGAGATCGACCGGGTGGAGGCCATGCTGCGCCGCAGCGAGGCGCTCCGGGGCGACCGCTTCGACAAGGGCCAGCGCATCAAGGTCGTCATCATCTCCGTGGACCGCAGCGCCAAGGACCCCCAGGTCCAGGTCAGCCGCACGGATCCGCGGCTGCTCATCAAGCTCTTCGAGAACGAGGTGCCCGAGATCCACGACGGCACCGTGGTCATCCGCAACTGCGTGCGCGAGGCCGGCGACCGGGCCAAGGTGGCCGTCCACAGCCTGGATCCCGACGTGGATCCCGTGGGCGCCTGCGTGGGCCTCAAGGGCAGCCGCGTCCAGGCCATCATCCGCGAGCTGAAGAACGAGAAGATCGACATCGTCCGCTACTCCGACGAGCCCTCGCAGTTCATCGCCAATGCCCTCAATCCCGCC
>JAJYBX010000148.1 GCA_021778785.1 Acidobacteriota bacterium | reverse complement strand
CCGGCCTACGAGCGCGACGGCTCCGACCTGCACCGCCGGCTGGATGTCTCCTGGCCCCTGCTGGTGCTGGGCGGGACCCTCCCCGTCGAGACCCCGTACGGGGCCGACAGGATCAAGCTGGCCCCGGGCACGCCTGCCGATCACGTGGTCAAGCTCGTGAATGCCGGCGTGCCGCGCCTGCAGGGCGGAGGCCGGGGCGACCTCTACCTCCACCTCCGGGCCGCGGTGCCGAAGTCCCTCACCGCCGAGCAGCGGGAACTGCTCGAGCAGCTCCGGCGGAGCCTGGAGGGCGGCGCGGGCGGGGAGGCCGAGGAGGGCTTCCTGGCCAAGGTCTTCGGCGGCTCCGAGAAGAACGGGAAGAAGAAGCGGAAGTAGGGCCCGGCCCCCCCGCTACTCCGCCACCACCACCTGCCCCTTCCCGGCGGACTTGGCCTGGAAGAGGGCGCGGTCGGCCCGCTCGATGAGGTGCTCCGCGCCGTCCGCCTGGTCGGGGAAGGAGGCGATGCCGACGCTGAGGGACACGGGCACCTGCTCGCCGTCGAGATCCAGGGGCGCCTCCTTCAGCACCTGGATCAGGCGCTCCCCCAGCTTGCGGGCGCCCTGGCTGGTGGTGCCGGGCATGAGGATGCAGAACTCGTCGCCGCCATAGCGGTAGAGCCGGTCGTGGGCGCGGCAGAGGCGCTGGGCGGTGCGGGCGACGCGCTCCAGCATGTGGCTGCCTGTGGGATGGCCGAAGCGGCTGTTCACGGCCTTCAGGTTGTCCACGTCCAGGAAGAGGAGAGACAGGGGCTCGCCCTTGGCGGCGGCGGCCCGGACGGACCGGGGCAGCTCCGCCTCCAGGCAGCGCCGGTTCTGGGCCACGGTGAGGTCGTCCTTGAAGGACAGGGCGCGGCTCTCCTCCAGGCGCCAGGCGTTGAGGAGCAGGGGCTCCACGTCGGCGATGCTGGCCAGGAGGGCCTCCGGGCGCTCCCGGGGGTCGCGCAGCCGCAGGATGCCCATCTGCTCCGAGGGGCAGAGCAGGGTGGCCTCCCCCCGGCGCACGAGGTCGGCGGCTTCCTGGCGGGGGAGGGGGGCCTCGGGGTAGCTGCCGTCGCCGGCCTGCTGGTAGAAGGTGTCCTCCCGGCGCAGCCAGATGGCGCCGCCCCGGGCGCCCGCAAGGCGGACGGCGCGATCCAGCACCAGGCGCAGCAGCTCGTCGAGGGTGGCCTGGTGGAGCATGCGCCGCAGCCAGCCATCGGTGCCCAGGTCCCGCTGCCGCAGGTGCTCGAGGGCCGCCCGGGCGGCCTCCAGGGGGCGGTCCTGCCGAAGCACCCAGCCCGGGCGCAGGTTCAGCACCGTGCTGACCTCTTCGGGGTCACCCTCCTGCACCCACCAGAGCAGCTCGGTCCCCTCCATGGGGATGAGCCGGGGGTCCGGCCGTTCGGCCACCAGCACCACGGTCCCCTTGCCGGCCCCATCGACCACCTGGTGGCCCCAGTCGGGCAGGGCCTTCCGGAGGGCGTCGCCAGCCGGGGAGGGATGGGGTTCCAGCCAGTGGATGCGGGGCATGGTCGATGGGCTCGGAGGGCTCAGCCGAGCGCCGCTTCCAGGCGGAGGGCGAGGTGGCTGAGGTGGGAGGCGAACTGGTCCAGGGCCGGCAGGGTGTCCTTCTGGCCCCGCTCGGCGCGGATCCACCGCTTGAGCAGGGCGAGGGACTGGGGATCCCGGACACCCAGGCGCTTGGCTGTCTGGATGAGCTTGTGGGACAGGCGCGTGTGCTCCCCGCCGGGGGCGGCCTTGAGCTCCGCCACCAGCCTGAGGGCCTCCTGGGCCACCTCCAGGTCCTGCCGGATGAGGGGGATCCGGGCGTTGATCCGCAGGAGGAACAGTTCCATGAACCGGAGCAGGTCACCCAGCAGGTCCATGCCGTCCCGGAGGGCCTGCGGCACGTCCTCGGGGCTCTCCAGCAGGCGGTTCAGCTGCTGGACCAGCCCCTCGGCCTCCTCCCGGTCCGGGCGGCGCATCAGGGGGAACTCCGGGCTGCGGCGGAAGGCCTGCACGTGCTGGTGGGCCTGGGAGAGGCCGAGGGCGAGACGGGGCCAGTCCTGCAGCTCGAGGTGGAGCAGGAGCTGCCCGTGCATGGGGGACACCTGTTCCCAGAGGCGCTGGAGGCGCTGCCGGAGCCGCTCCCCTTCCTCCATGAGGTTGGGGGAGTCGGGGAACAATCGCTGCTGCACCTCGGGCGAGAAGATCCCCACCAGGCCGCCCATGAGCTGACGCTGGTGGTTCAGGAGGAGGCCCCGCAGGCTGTCGAGGGTCTGGGCCAGCTGGTCGGCATCCTGGCCGGCGAGGGCCTGCTGGAGGAGGCTGCGCAGAGTGCTCTGGTCCTGGCGCAGGGCGAGGACGGCCTGGCGGAAGAAGAGGCGCAGGCGGGGCGTCTCCTCCTGATCCGCCGGGAGCGTGTCGACGCCCGAGGGGTGGTAGGCGCGGTCCGCCATGCGGCCCAGCTCGGACTCGATGACCAGGCAGGTGGGCACCGCGGCGTAGCGGTCCCGGGGGCTGGCGGTGGCCGCGGGCTCCAGGGTCTCGATCAGCCCCGTCAGGGCGATGTGGTTGGCCAGGGCGCGGGCCACCAGGGTGAAGGTGGGCTGATCCTCCCGGCGGAGCTGTTGGAGGAGGCGGCGCATCTCCGGGGGCATGGCCTCCTTGAGGCGGTCGCCCTCCATCCGGGGCAGGCTCCAGCCCAGGTGGTCCCAGAGCCAGCGGAGGCTGCCCCGGACCTGCTCCACCGCCGGCCAATGGACCCCCCGGTCCAGGGGCCGGATGAGGCTCAGGCGGAGGTTCGAGACCACATGCTCCAGCAGGAGCAGCGGCGCCACGCGCTCGTGGATCTCCGAGGGGATGCAGGCCTCGAGCAGTTCCGCCAGCCGGGCCAGGGTCTCCTCCAGCCGGCCCTGGCCCTGGATGGCCCGGTTCACGGCCTTCATCTGGGCATTGAGGCGGGCCACCGCGGCCGGGCCGTTTTCGCCGGCCTGGAGGGCGCCGAGGATGCGCCGGAAGGGGGCCTTGTGGTCCGCGAGGAAGGCGCTCCAGATGGACCGCAGGTGGGTCGCGTCCTCCGTGGGGGCCAGGGACATGGCGCGCAGGGAGGCCAGCAGGTCCAGCAGGAGGCTCACCCACTCGGGCTGCTCCTGCTCGGCCAGGAGCTCCCGGTGGGCGGCCTCGGCCAGGAGTCCGATGCGTCCCAGGCTGTGCTGCAGCACCAGCCCCATGGCCGGCCGGGCCTCGCCCAGCCGGCGGGGGGAGAACTGGTGCAGGAAGGCGAGGAAGGTGCCCAGGTTCCGCCGCAGGGAGGCCTGGGCCGGCGATTCCTCTCCGGGCCGGGGACCGGCTGGCGGGGCCTCCACCAGGGGCGCCAGGTCGCCCGCGCCGGCCTTCAGGACATCCTCCAGCAGGTTGAGGTCACCCCGGGACAGGCCCTTCTCCCGGACGAGCTGCCGGGCCATGAGCAGGCGCTGGGGCTGGGTCCCAGGGGAGGACATGGCAGAAGCATACATGGGTTGGAACTTAGGAGTGTTACCATCCCCTCACCCCAATCCCGGAGGCGCTCGGTGGTCAGCAAGCTCGGCGAAATGCTCGTCAAGGCCCAGCTCATCACTGAGGCCCAGCTGGAAGAAGTCATCAAAGTTCAGCGGCGGGAAGGCGGGAAACTGGGGAGCATCGTCGTCCGCCAGGGGTACTGTTCCGATCAGGACATCGTGAGCTTCCTGGGCATGCAGTACGGCGTGCCGGCGGCCGACCTCGAGCAGTGGCCCCCCATCGATGCCGCGGTCGTGGCCCTGATCCCCGCGGAGCTGGCCCAGCGGCACAAGGTGCTGCCCCTCCAGCGGACCGGCAACGTGCTGACCCTGGCCATGTCCGATCCCACGGACATCTTCGCCATGGACGACGTGCGCTTCCACACGGGCTACAACGTGGATCCCGTCGTCTCCAGCGAGATGGGCCTCATCCGCGCCGTGGAGCGCTACTACGGCGGCTCCAGCCAGGTGGCCCTGCGGGGGGACGGCACCGGCACCCGGGGCGGCTCGGCCCAGGGCTCCGGCGGCCCGGGAGGCCCGCCGGCCGGTTCCGCCGCCGCCGCCTTCAGCGCGTTCGACGAGGCGGAAGAGCACATCGACCTTTCCGAACTGGAGCAGCAGCTCGACGCGGACGCCGAGTTCGACACCACGGACGACGACGAGGAGAGCATCAACGTCGGCGCCCTCAAGCGGGGCAGCGAGGATGCGCCCGTCGTCAAGCTGGTGAACATGGTGCTCATCGACGCCATCAAGCGCGGGGCCTCGGACATCCACGTCGAGCCCTACGAGAAGAGCTACCGCATCCGGTTCCGCATCGACGGCATCCTCATGGAAGTCATGCGGCCCAACCTGAAGCTGAAGGATCCCCTCACCTCCCGCGTGAAGATCCTGGCCAAGCTCAACATCGCCGAGAAGCGCCTGCCCCAGGACGGCCGCATCAAGCTGCGGGTCAACATGGGCGGCCGCCAGAAGGTCATCGACTACCGCGTCAGCATCCTGCCCACGCTGTTCGGCGAGAAGATCGTGCTGCGGCTGCTGGACAGCGACAAGCTCATGCTCGACCTCACCAAGCTGGGGTTCGAGCCCGAGAGCCTGGAGCGCTGGGACCGGCAGATCTCCAAGCCCTACGGCATGGTCCTGGTGACGGGCCCCACGGGCTCGGGCAAGACCAACACCCTGTATTCCTCCATCGCCAAGCTGAATACGCCGGACACCAACATCCTCACGGCCGAGGATCCGGTGGAGTTCAACTTCCCGGGCATCAACCAGGTGCAGATGAAGGAACAGATCGGCCTCAACTTCGCGGCCGCCCTCCGCTCCTTCCTGCGGCAGGATCCGAACATCATCCTGGTGGGCGAGATCCGCGACTTCGAGACGGCCGAGATCGCCATCAAGGCCTCCCTCACGGGCCACCTGGTGCTCTCCACGCTGCACACGAACGATGCCCCGAGCACCATCAACCGCCTGATGAACATGGGCGTGGAACCATTCCTGGTGGCCACCTCGGTGAACATCATCTGCGCCCAGCGCCTTGTCCGCCGCCTGTGCCCCAGCTGCAAGGCCGTGGACACCCACCAGCAGCCCGACGAGGCCCTGATGAAGGTGGGCTTCACGCCCGAGGAGATCCAGAAGGGCATCACCTTCTACAAGCCCGTGGGCTGCGAGGCCTGCAACAAGCGGGGCTACAAGGGCCGTCTGGGCCTCTACGAGGTGCTGGAGATCTCCGAGACCCTCAAGGACATGATCCTCACCGGGGCCTCCGCCATCGAGCTGCGCGAGCAGGGCCAGAAGGAGGGCATGATCACCCTCCGCCGCAGCGGCTGCCGCAAGGTCCTCGACGGCATCACCACCATCGAGGAGATCATCCGGGAGACTGTGCTGTAGGCGCGTTTGGACCCACAAGCCTGGACAGGATTAACAGGATTGAAAGATTGGATTAACAGGATTTCAGGAAAGGAACACGCTGGATGCCAGGTGGATCCGCCACGAGTGAGCTTTCGGGTCGCGTGATTGGCGCTGCCATGAAGGTGCATGCCACGCTGGGACCCGGGTTCGCGGAACTGGTCTATCAGAATGCGCTGGCACTCGAGATGTCACAGGAAGGCATCCCGTTCGAGCGGGAAGTGAAGCTCGATGTCCGCTACCG
>JAJYBX010000147.1 GCA_021778785.1 Acidobacteriota bacterium | reverse complement strand
CCTCACCGGGGACTGGGTGCGGGCCATCCGGCAGCTCTCGAACGTGCTGGTGACGGTGGGCCGGCTGTACCCCTCCACGGTGGTCCCCGTCACCCTCTGCGCCGAGGACTGGCAGGGCCGCCGCCACGAAGGCGAGACCGCCGTGGGGGCCTGCCATCCGCCCCTCTCCCGGCTCTGGCTGGAGCCCCGGAACGCCGAGCCCCTTCCGGAGGCGGTCCTGGCCCTGCTCCGGGCGGACCTGGTGATCCTGTCCCCGGGCAGCCTCTACACCTCCACCATCGCGAACCTGCTGCTTCCCGAACTGCAGGAATCCATCGGGTTCTCGGGTGCGCCGGTGCTCTACGTGGCCAACCTCATGACCGAGCCGGGGGAGAGCGCCGGCCTGGATCTGGAGGGGCACCTGGCGGCCATCGCCTCCTTCGGCAAGATCCGGATCTCCGGGGCCATCGCGAATTCGACCCCCCCGCCCGGCGATCTCCTCCAGCGCTACCTGGAGGAGGGTGGCGAACCCCTCTCCACCTCGGTGGACCACCTCATGGGCGTGCCGGTCTTCTCCCATCCCCTGCTCGACCCGGAAGCCCGGGTGGCCCGTCATCATCCGGACCTCCTCAACCGGGCCATCCGGGAGGTCCTCCCCCAGCTCTCCCGGGGATGATTCCGAGCCGCCCCCCCTGTTGGGGGGTCCCGCGCCTGCCGATAGGAACCCGTGAGGGCCGGGACTTGTAGATCTATAGTCCTATGTGTTTTTCACCAAGGATGTGGGTACTCTTAGAGAGCTGAGGAGGGCTGTCTTTGGCGCTGAGCGGTGATCTGGCGACGATGGGGCTGGAGGACATCTTCCAGTGGCTTGCCGTCGGCAAGAAGACCGGCGTCCTGGAACTGCGCGGCCCCCTGCACACCAAGCGCGTGGCCTTCCACGAGGGGCGCATCACCAGCATCTGGTCCTCCGATCCCCGCGAGTACCTCGGCCAGTACCTGCTGGCCTTCAACCGCATCACCGAGGACCAGCTGCGCGAGGCCCTGGCCACCCAGGAGGACGAGCAGCAGCTGCTGGGCCGCATCCTCATCAACCGCCAGCTGGTGACCGAGGCCGAGATCCGCCGCATCGTCCAGCTCAAGGTGGAGGAGAGCATCTACGACACGTTCCTCTGGAACGTCGGCAGTTTCGAGTTCCACGACGGGGCCCCCTCCCACCAGAAGTCCATGCTCCTGAGCCTGGACGTGACGGGCATCGTGCTCGAGGGCGCCCGACGCCTGGACGACTGGAAGCGGATCCGCAAGGTCGTCAAGGGCGGCGATGCGGTCCTCTCCCCCATCTCGGAAGCCATCGCCGAGCGCCTGCCCCTGGCGCCCGAGGATGCCGACATCCTTTCCCGACTGGACGGCAACAAGCGCGTGGACCAGCTCGTGCTGGAAATGCGGATGCCGGAATACAAGATCAACAAGCTGCTCTTCGACCTGCACGAGAAGGGCCTGGTCCGCATCGTCTCGGCGGGCGGGAACCTGGGCGAGAACCCGAGCCTCCAGCTGCAGCGGGCCCGCGCCCTCGTCGAGAAGCAGAAGCTCCAGGAGGCCCAGGAGGAGCTGCGCCGCATCCTCCAGGACCAGCCCCGGCACCAGGACGCCAGCAAGATGATGACCATGGTCCAGGACATGCTCGAGGAGAAGACCCTCGACCAGGAGCTCATCCCCGAGCTGGCCGTCAGCCTGGATGAGCTGATGACCACCAGCCTCGGCCCCAACGAGGCCTTCCTCGCCACGCGGGTGAATGGCCTGTGGACCATCAAGGACATCCTCTCCATCGCGCCCTTTGAGCAGGGGGAGTGCTTGTCCATCTTCACCAAGCTCATCAAGCGTGGGATTCTCAAGGTGTCCAAACCAGCCCAGGGAGGCGACCAGCCCGGCGCCGCGCGCTAGGCCCTCCCCGTTCCGGAGGTGCCGCCATGCGCGTGCCGCTCGCCCTGCTGATGATCGCCATGCCCCTGGCCGCCGCGAAGCGGCCGACGGTGGCCCAGCTCCAGGCCCAGGTGAGGAAGCTCACCGACGAACGGGATGCCCTCAAGCAGCGCCTGGCCGCCACCGACAGCCTCCAGCAGGATCTGGTCGCCGCCCAGCAGGCCCGCGATCAGGCCAAGGCCGACGCCGAGGCGGCCCGGAAGGAGGCCGACCAGCTCAAGGCCAACCTCAAGGCCAATGTGAGCGGCGGGGACACCCTGCTGAAGGATCTTGAAACCGCCCGCAGGAGCGCGGAAGCGGCCCAGACCGAACTGGCCAGGGTCAAGGCGGAGAACGAGGAGCTGCGCCAGCAGGCCGCCGCCACGCCCAAGGAGGGGGATCTCGTGATGCTCTCCAAGGAGATCCAACCCGCCCGCCCGCTGAACCTCAATCGCGCCACGCCGCGCATCAAGGCCTCCGGCCTCTTCAGCAGCCGGCCCACGGGCGTGGTGGTCGTGAACGTCCTCATCAGCGAGAAGGGCGAGGTGCTCGACGCCCGGCTGCTCCAGGGCCTCCCCGGCGGCTCCCCGGATGCGAAGGCCGCCGATGAGGCCTGCGTGCAGTCCGCCAAGAACCTGGTGTTCGACCCCGCGACCTCGAAGGACGGGTCCACCCGCTTCAAGGTCTGGCAGGGCGTGGGCTTCTACCTGGACTGATCCCGGGCACCCTCCCCGAAGGGACTGGGCTCCCCGATCCCCCAGCGCGCCTCGTACCACACCCGATCCATGTACAGCCCCTCGGGCGGCGCAGTGGGGCCCGCGGCGGCCCGATCCCGGGCCGCGAGGATGCCGGCCAGCGAGGCCGCCGGACGCCGGCCCCGGCCGATGTCCACCAGGGTGCCGGTCATGATCCGCACCTGGTGCATGAGGAACCGGTCCCCCTCGAACACCAGGTCGAGACCGGCTTCGGCGGGCCGGATGCGGAAGGCATGGAGGGTCCTCACGGGCGTCCGGGCCACGCACTCGGCGCAGCGGAAGCTCGAGAAGTCATGGGTGCCCAGGAGTCCCTGGCCCGCCGCCTCCATGGCCCCGGCGTCGAGCGGCCCCCCCCCGCGGACATGCCAGAGGAGGCCGTGCCGGAGGGGATCCTGGGCGGGGCCCGTGCCCAGGCGGTACACGTAGCGCTTGGCCACCGCGTGCTGGCGCGGGAAGAAGCCCTCCGGGGCCGGCTGGGCCGCCATCACGCGCAGGTCCCAGGGCAGATGGGCGTTCAGGGCCGCCAGGAGGCGGTAGGAGTCCCAGGAGCGGGAGACCTGGATCAGCACCCCCTGGGCCCTGGCATGGACCCCCGCGTCCGTGCGGCCGGTGCCCTGGGGCATCGGAGCCTCCGGTTCGAGGGCCCTGAGGGCCTTCCAGAGCTCGCCCTGGCCACTGCGGAGGACCGTCTGGATCTGCCAGCCGTGGAAGCCCCCGCCGGCGTAGGCCACGGTGAGGAAGTAGGGGTGTGCCATGCCTCCATCATAGGGGCCCGGGGAGCCGTGTCGTCGATCCAGCGGAAGCCTCGATCCGCGAGGGGGCCCCTGGCGTACAGGCCCGTTCTACGGACATTTGCGAGATACGTGAGACTTACAACCGAGCACCCAAGGCCATTCGGATGTTCCATGGGGCATGAAACCAGCCCATACAGCCGTTCTCCGATTTTTTTTTGAAGAAAAGCCTTGACCCCACTACATCCCCGGCGTAGCTTCTTGGCAGTTTAGGCAACATCTAGGATTCATCGGCCTTTCAGGGCCATTGGATCTTGAAAATCGAGCTAATACGGTCGTCTCGGTTCCGGGCCGATCCGCTTTTCCTCAACCCGGGGACACAGTTCCCCAATTTCGGAGGTTTCCATGAACAAGGCTGAACTGGTCAGCGCCGTCGCCGAGAAGGCCGGTATCACCAAGGCTCAGGCGGCTGCCGCCCTGGATCAGGTGCTGGGAAGCATCTCCTCGGCCATGCGCACTGGCGACAAGGTCACCCTCGTCGGCTTCGGCACCTTCTCCGTCGTGAGCCGCGGCGCCCGCACCGGCCGCAACCCCCGCGACAACAAGCCCATCAAGATCGCTGCCAAGAAGGTCGCGAAGTTCAAGCCCGGCAAGAAGCTCGCTGACGAAGTCAACGGCAAGGGCGGCAAGAAGCGCAAGTAGTCGGATTCCGCGCGGCAGGCTGTCGCGCACCACCATCGACGGGGCCCATTTCATCGGGCCCTGTTTTTTTTCAATTATTCTTTTTTGAGTTCTATTCCTCCGTCTGATCTCCGTGCCCCGAAGGTTGGTCCCCCGGGCTTTGGCTGGAAACCCCCGCCGAAAAACCCGCCAGGACTGGATCCATCCCCATCGAGGGAGCCGTCGTGGCCGTGGCGGCCACAATTCAGACTCCTGGCACCGCCTTCCGATGCATAGGGCATCCGAGAGGCACCGATGTCCGACGAACAAGACGAACCCACCGGCAGGAAGCTCCCGCTCAAGCTGATCCTCATCGTCCTGGTGGGCCTCGCGGTCCTGGGCGGCGGGGGATTCGGCGTCCGGGTCTTCCTGAAGAAGCGCGCCGCCGCCAAGGCCGCAACCGCCCAGCAGGCCCCCGGCAGCCAGGGCGCGGCCGATGACGACGATGGGGACTGCGGGGGCGAAGCCTCCGGCGGGGGCGAAGGCGAGGGGGCCAGCGGGCCGCCCGTCATGGTCCTGACGCGGAACGTGAACCTCTCCGGCCCGCGCCTGAACGCGTTCCTCCACTGCGAGCTGAACATCCTCTTCTGCGATGCCGAGCTGGGCAAGCTGGCCGCCAGCGACAAGGCCTCCCCTGAGCGCAGCGAGATCCAGGCCATCGTCCTGGACGCCCTCACCGGCAAGAGCGTGGAGGATGCCTCCGATCCCGAGTTCCGGGAATCCCTCCGGCAGGACATCAAGGACAAGCTCAACGCCCAGTTCGGGCCCAAGCCGCTGAAACCCGGCGAGGATCCGCCGAAGCACAAGAAGCCCAAGCGCCCCATCAAGGATGTGCTCATCGTGGACTGGGCCATCCAGCAGTAGGGAAGCGGCCGCGATGGCATGCCCGTTGCGGCCTCCCCCACCGGAGTCCATGCTTTGACAGGACCCACAGGAGAGCCATGGCCAAGCGGGTGGACCGGATGGAAGGCGAGCGCGTGCTCAGCTTCGAGCAGGTGGTGGCGGAGCTCATGCCCTTCATCGACACGCCCCTGAGGCTGGAGATCCAGCTGGGGCAGACCCGCATGACCATCCGCGAGCTGCTGGACCTGGAGCCCGGCTCCCTGGTGGAGCTGAAGAAGAGCGCCGGCGAGCCCATGGACGTGCTCTGCAAGGAGCGCGTGCTCCTCCACGGCGAGGTCACGGTCCTGGAGGACAGCCTGGGCCTCCGCGTCACCGAGGTGGTGGACCCCGACCGCAAGGTCTGATCCGCCGGACACCTCCGGGTAGGGCCCCCGCCCCGCCTGTGGCATCCTGGGACTTCGCCATGGATCCGGTCGCACCCGAAGTTCCGCCCATCGCCCTCTGCCTGGGGGGCATGGATCCGTCCGGCGGCGCGGGGATCCTCCGGGATGCGCTCACCGTGGCGGCCCTGGGCTGCCACCCCATGGCGGTGAGCCTGGCGGAGACGCTGCAGAACGGCCTCGGCTGCAGCCGCATCGAGCCGCCCTCCATGGATCCCGTCCTGCGCCTGGAGAATCTGGCCCCCCACCTGGCCGGCCGCTGGGGGGTGAAGGTCGGCCTCTGCGCCCTGGA
>JAJYBX010000146.1 GCA_021778785.1 Acidobacteriota bacterium | reverse complement strand
CCGGAGCAGGCCGAGGCCATCCTGGCCCAGGACTCCGCCGACCTGGTGCTGCTGGGCCGGGAGCTGCTCCGCGACCCCCGCTGGCCCCTGCACGCCGCCCAGGCCCTGAAGGCCGAAGTCCCCTGGCCCGCCTCCTACGCCCGCGCCGCCCGCGGCCCCGTGGCGGTCCGGTAGCTCAAGCAACAAAGCTGGTCGCGGAAGGCCCGGAAGAAGGCTGGAAGACGCAGAAAATGAACGCGAGGCACCGGCGGAAGGACCACGGCCCCTTCCGCGCCCTCCGTGGACTTCCGCACCTTCCGCGACCAGCCCTGTTTTTCTGTTCGGGCCACCCCCTCACAGCGCCCGGAAGAGCGTCAGCACCCGCACGTCGCCGGCGCCGCCGTCGCGCAGGGCCTGGGCGCAGCGCAGGAGGGTGGTGCCGGTGGTCCACACGTCGTCCACCAGGAGGACGGTGCCGCCGGCCAGGCGCTCCCCGCGCAGGGCGACGGCCTTCCGGGGCAGGCGGCGCCGTTGGCTCTCGGTGCGGGCGGCCTGGCGTCCGCTGTGCCAGGCCTTGGCGAGGAGGGGGCGGAAGGGGCGGTCCAGCTTCCGGGCCAGCGCCTGCGCCGCGTCCTCCGCCAGATCGAAGCCACGGACCAGGCGGCGGTGGAAGGCCGTGGGCGCGGCCGTGACAAGGTCCGCCTCCCCTGCCCAGTCCGGCAGTGGCGCCGCCGCGGCGCGCGCCAGCAGGGCCCGCCGCCAGCCGGTCTCCCCGGCCTTGATGGCCGGCAGGAGCAGGGCGCCCAGGGGCGGCCGGCCGCCGTGGTAGTCCCAGAGGGCGTCCCCCAGGCTCCAGGCGGTGGCCTCGGGGCAGGCCTCCTCGCCGTGGACCAGGGCGCAGCGTGGGCAGCGCCCCTCGGCCAGGGGCCGCAGGCCGGACCAGCAGCGCCCGCAGAGCCCCGCCTCGGCGCCGTCGTCCAGGGGCCCCAGGCAGCCCCGGCAAAGCAGAAACGCCCCCGCGAGGCGGAGGCGTTCCACCTTCAGGGACACGGGATCAGCCCGCCGTGTGGCCGAAGACCCGGACCGCCACGACCATCGTGGGGATGAAGGCCAGGATCGCCACGGCCATCATGGTGACGTGGATGTGCTTGCGTGATCCGGTGGCGTCGGATCCCGCCAGCCGGCTCCGCCGCCAGCCGTAGGTGCTGTAGATCATGAGGCCGATCTCCAGCCAGATGATGAGCCGCAGCCAGGTGTCCTTGGGCAGGTAGCTCATCACCCAGAGGCAGGAGACGGCCCCGGCCACGGACACGAACCAGTAGATGGGCGTCTTGAAGGGGCGGGGCGTGTCGGGGCTGGTGATCCGGAGGATGGGGATGCCGATGCACACCAGGGTGAAGGCCAGGAGGGTGCCGATGGACACCAGCTCGCCCACCAGGCTCATGGGCATGAGGCCGCCGCAGACGGCCACGAAGATCCCCGTCATCACGGTGGCGATGTAGGGCGTGCCGAAGCGGGGGTGGGCCACGCCGAACCAGGGCAGGAGGCCGTCCTTGCTCATGGCGTAGAAGACGCGGGTCTGGCCCATCATCATCACGAGGATCACGGAGGTGAGGCCCGCCAGGGCGCCCAGCTTGATGATGCCGGTGAAGGTGCCCGCGGCGCCGACGCTCCAGTGCCGGGCGGTGACGATCTGGTCGATGCCCACGGCCACCGGATCGGGCACGTTCAGGCTCTTGAAGGGGCTCACGCCGGTCATCACCAGGGACATGAGGATGTAGAGGGCGGTGCAGATGGCCAGGCTGGAGAGGATGCCGATGGGCAGGTCGCGGCTGGGGTTCTTGCACTCCTGGGCCGTGGTGGAGACGGCGTCGAAGCCGATGTAGGCGAAGAACACGACGGCCGCACCGCGGAACACCCCCGGCCAGCCGTAGCTCATGGTGAGCACGCCGTTCACGTCCGCCATGCCCCGGGCGGGCACCAGGGAGGCCAGGCCGTGGGCGCCGGGGTTGGCGATCCAGTTGGCGTGGTTGATGACCCCCCAGCCCAGGACGATGAAGACCAGCACGATCGTGACCTTGAGGATCACGATGAGGTTGTTGACGAAGGCGCTCTCCTTCATGCCCCGGTAGAGGATGGACGCCACCAGCAGCGCCACGATGCTGGCCGGCACGTTCCAGAGCCCGTGGACCACCTGTCCGCCGGGCAGCGCCACCAGCTCCCAGGGCCCCTTGGTCAGGCGCCACACCGTGTCGGAGATGGGGATGTGCAGGCTCTTGGACAGCAGGCTCATGAAGTAGCCGGACCAGGAGACGGAGACCGTCACGGCGCCGAAGGCGTACTCCAGCACCAGGTCCCAGCCGATGATCCAGGCGATGAACTCGCCCATGGTGGCGTAGGAGTAGGCGTAGGCGCTGCCCGCCACGGGCACCATGGCCGCCATCTCGGCGTAGCACAGGCCCGCGAACGCGCAGAGGATGCCGCCGATGACGAAGCTGTAGACGATGCCGGGCCCCGCGTGGAGGGCCGCGGCCACGCCCGTCAGGGAGAAGATGCCGGCGCCGATGATGGCGCCGATGCCCAGGGTGGTGAGGTTGAAGGCGCCCAGGGTGCGCTTCAGCTGGCCGCCACCGTGCCCGCCTTCGCCGGCGTTGGGGTCGTTGGCGTCGGCGATGAGCCGGCCCAGGTCCTTCTTGACGAACAGTCCACCCATGGGGAAAGCCTCCAGGACAGGCGATACGGGGAATTGGCGATCGGAACACCATACCAGCCCCTTGGCCTCCGATCACGATGTGGAGAAATTCCAAGCCTTCGGGCACCCTTGAGGGCATTCATCCGAGGACCCGATGACCGCCGTCTGGGACGACCGCTCCCCTTCCCGCCGCTGTGACTGGATCGACCTGCTCCGCGGCTGGGCCGTGATCGTCATGATCGAGGTCCACGTCGTGAACGCCTGGCTCCTGCAGGGCCTGCGCCCGGGCTGGCTCAACTACCTGAACGGCCTGGTGGCCCCCAGCTTCACCATGGCCGCGGGCTTCAGCCTGGTGCTCTCCACCTTCCGGACCGACGGCAGCCTGCGCCCCTTCTGGCCGGACACGGCCCGTCGCCTGGGCTTCATCCTCCTCTGCGCCTACGCCCTGCACGCCCCGGGCTTCACCGCGGCGGACTGGACCGTGCTGAACACCGCCCAGAAGGCCCGGGAAGTGTTCAAGATCGACGTCCTCCAGTGCATCGTCTACTCCCTGCTCATCCTCCACCTGCTGGCCCGGCTGGTGCGCAGCCCCCGGATCTTCACCTTCCTGGCCCTGGCCCTGGCCCTCTACATCCCCCTGGTGTCGCCCTCCCTCTGGGCCACGGGCGTGGCCGACGGCCTCTGGCTGCCCATCCGGGGCCTCTTCAACGGCAACGTGGACCGCGGCGTGCAGGCCCTCTTCCCCCTCTTCCCCTGGCTGGCCTTCCCGGCCTTCGGCGCCTTCCTCGGCGGCCTCTACCGCTGGCTCCGGGTGGAATCCGCCGGGGGGAAGGCCCGCTGGTCCGAGGCGCGGTTCCTCGTGCTCCTGACGGTGCTCGGGGCCGCCTGCCTGGCCTGGGGCCGCGCCAACCAGCACACCTGGCTCTGGGGCGGCACGTGGATCCAGCAGAACGGGGTGTGGCTGATGCACAGCCGGTCCGGCGCCTTCACCTTCGCCGAGCTGACGGCCCTCTCCAACACCACCCTGCCCAGCGTCGTGGACCGCCTGGGCTGGATCATGCTGGGCGGCGCCGCCATGGGCGCCGTGGACCTCCTCCGCCCGCGCTGGCGGGGCCCGAACCCCGTGGAGGCCGCCAGCCGCGAGTCCCTGCTCCTCTACATGCTCCACCTGAACCTGATCTTCGGCGTGCTGCTGACGCCCCAGGTGGTGGCGCTCACGGGCCGGGGCTGGAACAGCCTGGGCTGGACGGGCACCCTGGCGATGACCGCCGCCATCATCGCCTTCAACCTGGCCGTGGGCGTGGGGTGGCAGAAGGTCCGCACGGCGCCGGAGCGCATGCGCGGCCTCCAGCTGAAGGCCCTGGCCCTGCTGGGCATCTGGTTCGTGGTGGGGGGCTGGTGGACCGTCCGCCACTTCCTGCGGAGCCCCGAGCTGGCGCGGGAGCCCTACGCCTTCCTCAACGCGGCCCGGGCCCGGAAGGGCCTGCCCCCCACGCCGGACGGCCTCTGCCGGGATCCGGAGGAGTACTTCCGCGAGGCGGCGCGCCGCGGCAGGACGCTCTCTCCGGCGGCGCGGGCGCAGGCCGAGGCCCTCATCCTGGCCCGCCGGGAGGCGAAGTAGGCGGGAATCGAGGTAGGATGGGGATCCGCCCATGAACGACCCCAGCAGTAGCACCCCATCCCACTGGCTCCTCCTCGCGGCCGGGCTCGTCCTGGCCTACCGCCTGGTCCTGGTGGCCCTGCTCGCCGCCTTCCACGCCCTGCCCTCGCTCCAGCGCCGGCGGCTGCTGGAGGAGGGCGCCATCGGCCATCCCGGCCTCGCGGCCCTCCTGGAGCGCCCCCGCAGCCTCGGCATGGGCCTGGAGTTCGCGGTCCAGCTCCTGCTCCTGGCCTTCCTGGCCCTCCTGTGGCCCTTCCGGGCCGCCCTCCCCGGCGGCGCGTGGGTGCTCGGGCCCCTGGTGCCCCTGGCCCTCTGGGCCCTGGATCTCGCGGCCCCCGCCCTCCTCACCTCGGGGGATCCCTCCTTCTGGCTGGCCCGCCTCTTCCCCTTCTACGCGCCCCTCCGGCCCCTCCTGGAGCCCCTGGTGGCGCCCCTGGCCCGCATCGTCGAGCGCCGCCAGGCCGAGGAGCGGGAGGGCGCCGCCGAGGAGGATCCCACCGAGGAGGCCGTCACCGCCCTGCTGGAGGAGGGCGAGGCCGAGGGCATCCTGGAGGCCGAGGACCGCGAGCTCATCCGCAACGTGGTCACCTTCGGCGACACGGTGGTGCGCGAGGTGATGACCCCCCGCACGCGGATCGTGGCCCTGCCCCTGGAGGCCTCCATCCCCGAGGCCTGGCACACCTTCACGGAGACCCGCCACTCCCGGCTGCCCGTGTACGAGGGCGGCATCGACCACATCCGCGGCGTGCTGCTCCTGAAGGATCTCATGCAGCTGCCGGACCAGGCCCAGGCGCCCCTGGCCGGCCTGCTGAAACCGCCCCTCTTCGTGCCCGAGAGCAAGCCCGTGATGGACCTCCTGCGCGAGATGCAGCGGGCCCGCACCCAGCTGGCCATCGTGGTGGACGAATTCGGCGGCGTCTCCGGCCTCGTCACCGTGGAGGACCTGCTGGAGGAGGTCTTCGGGGAGATCCGGGACGAGCACGAGGCCGCCGCGGAGCTGGTGGAACAGTCCCCCGGCGTCTTCCTGGTCTCCGGCCAGGCCCACGTGGAGGACGTGGCCCAGCGCCTGGGCCTCGCCTGGGAACGCAACGGCTTCGACACCCTGGCCGGCCTCGTCATGGCCCGCCTGGGCCGCGTCCCCCACCCCCAGGAGTCCGTGGCCGTCGAGGGCGCCCGCCTCACGGTGCTGCGCATGGAGGGGACCCGCATCGCACAGGTCCGGGTGGAGCGGACGTAGGATCCGGCCAGGCTTGCGGGCCTGCGACCCGCGAGACGGGAAAGGCTTTTCCTATCTCCAGGATCCAGCCGCTAGGCTGGATCCTGGAGCCCTGCCGCATGCCCCGTCGCCTCCTCGCCCTGATCGCCCTCCTCGGCCTGCCCTTCGCCCTCTGGCTGGCCCAC
>JAJYBX010000145.1 GCA_021778785.1 Acidobacteriota bacterium | reverse complement strand
GACGCTCTCGGAGCAGGTGGACGGCGTGGGGGCCAACGGGGCGTCGGGCCGGCACCTGGCCTTCATACCCCCGTCCTCACTCTTCGCCGGGGCCCTGGGCGACCTGCTGGCGGCGCTCACCAACCGCTACGCGGGCTACTTCTTCGCCGGGCCCGGCGCCGTGCGGATGGAGAACCAGGTGATCGCGTGGCTGGTCCGGGAGATGGGCCTGCCCGAAGGCAGCTCCGGCAACCTGGCGGCCGGGGGCAGCATGGCCCACCTGGTGGGCATCTGCGCCGCCCGGGAGGCGGCCGGTCTCAAGGCCGCGGATTACCCGAAGGCCTGCGTGTACCTGTCGGACCAGGCCCACCACTGCCTCGAGAAGGCGCTGCGCGTGGCGGGCCTGGCGGAAGCCCCCGTGCGGAGCATCCCCACGGACGGGGACTTCCGCCTCCGGCCTGAGGCCCTGGAGGAAGCCATCCGGGCGGATCTCCGGGCGGGCCTGCGCCCCTGGCTGCTGGTGCCCACGGCCGGGACCACCCACACGGGGGCCGTGGATCCCCTGGAGGCCTGCGCCGACCTGGCGGAGCGGTACGGGCTGTGGATGCACACGGACGGCGCCTACGGGGCCTCCTTCGCCCTGACGGAACCCGGGAAGGCCGCCCTCCGCGGCCTGGAGCGCAGCGACAGCCTGGTGCTGGATCCGCACAAGGGGCTGTTCACCCCCCTGGGTCTCGGCGCCGTGCTGGTGCGCCACCTCGACCCCCTGCGGAAGGCCCATGCCTTCCGCGCCGACTACCTGCCATCCCCGCCGGAGGATCTGGAGGAGCTGAGTCCCTCCGAGACAACCCTGGAGTTCAGCAAGCACGCCCGCGCCCTCCGCCTCTGGCTGCCCCTCCAGCTCCACGGCGTCGCGGCCTTCCGGGCGGCCCTGGAGGAGAAGCTGCTCCTGGCGCGCTACGCCCACGACCGCCTGCAGGCGCTGCCGGGCGTGGATTCTGGACCCGCGCCCCAGCTCAGCGTCCTGGCCTTCCGGTTCCTGCCCGGGACAGGCGACGCCGACGCCTTCAACCAGGCCGTGCTGGACCGCCTCACCGCCGAGGGGCGCGTCTTCCTCAGCGGCACCCGGCTGCGGGGCGCCTTCCACCTGCGCCTGGCCATCCTCGCGGCCCGCACCCATCGGGAGCAGGTGGACGAGGCCCTGGACCGCCTTGAGAACGTCGCGGCCAGGCTGGCCTGATCGCCCAGTCTTACCCTATCTTTCAACGCAATCGCGTTGAAAGCCCAGGCTACTTGACCTCGATCTCGCGCAGGTCCTTGCCGGGCTTGAAGCGGATGCTCTTGCCCTTGGGGATCTGGACGCTGGCGCCGGTCTTGATGTTGCGGCCCATGCCCCGCTTGCGGGGGCGGGGCTCGAAGACGCCGAAGCCGCGGATCTCGATGCGGTGGCCATTGAGGAGGGCGTCCTTCAACCGCTCGGTGAGCAGGTCCACCACCTGGAGGGCGGTGGAGCGGGAGCACGGGTGCACCTTCATCAACGCATTGGCGATGTCGATCTTGATCATCGGCGACCTCGGTCCTGGGATGGGAGAGCCAGAATAGGGGAACGGCGCCTAGCGTGCCAGGGTGATTTTCACATCCCCGCCCGGCGGCATGGCCATGGGGGCGCCCGGGACCGGCACCACCGGCGGGGGGGCGGCGGGAGTCACGTTCTCGCGGCCGCCGCCCTGGGAGATGGACATGCCCCGCTCCATGTTCGACCGGGCCATGTCCGAGGTGGAGGCGATGCCCTCCAGCTTGAGCTTGAACTCGCCGACGTTGGTGGCCCGGAGGAGGGCCTCCTCCTCGGTGATGAGGCCCTGGCGCAGCAGGAAGTAGAGGCTCTGGTCGAAGGTCTGCATGCCGTACTGGCTGGTGCCCGCGGCGATGACATCCTTCAGGAGCTTGGTCTTGTCCTTGTCCTCGATGCAGCCGCGGACGGTTTCGGTGGCCACCATGACCTCCACGGCGGGCACGCGGCCCTGGCCGTCGGCCCGGGGCACGAGGCGCTGGGAGATGACGCCCTTGAGCACGGCGCCCAGCTGCAGGCGGATCTGCTTCTGGTGGTGGGGCGGGAACACAGAGATGACGCGGTTGATGGTCTCCGTGGCATCCAGGGTGTGCAGGGTGCTGAAGACCAGGTGGCCCGTCTCGGCGGCGTGCAGGGCCGTCTCGATGGTCTCCAGGTCGCGCATCTCGCCCACGAGGATGACATCGGGATCCTGGCGGAGGGCGGCCCGCAAGGCCGTGGCGAAGGTGCGGCAATCCGCCTCGACCTCGCGCTGGTTCACGATGCTCAGGTTGTCCCGGTGGAGGTACTCGATGGGATCCTCGATGGTGAGGATGTGCTCCGTCCGGGTGGCGTTGATGAGATCGATCATGGCCGCCAGGGTGGTGGACTTGCCCGATCCGGTGGTGCCCGTCACCAGCACGAGGCCGCGCTGCTCCTGGCAGATGGTCTTCAGGACCTTGGGGAGCATCAGGTCGTCGATGGTGTAGATCTTCCGGGGGATCACGCGCAGCACCAGACCCACGGTGCCCCGCTGGTTGAAGACGTTGCAGCGGAACCGCCCCAGGCTGGGCACGGAATAGGCGAGGTCGAGGTCCAGGTTCTCCTTGAACTTCGCCTTCTGCTTGTCGCTGGCCATGATGGCGTAGGCCATGGCGATGGTGTCCTCCTGCACCAGCCGCTTGAACTGGGTCAGGGGGGTGAGCTTGCCCCGGATGCGGGCGATGGGGTGGTTGCCGACCTTCAGGTGGAGGTCGCTGGCGCCCTGCTCGCAGACCACGGTGAGCAGTTCGTTGATGTGCATGGGGTTCTCCCGGGGAGGGTCCGACCATCTTACTCCCTGAGGGGGGCCAGGTGGCGCATTGAACTGAGGATGGGAGGGCGAATTGAGCTCGGAAACGACGCCGGATTCGTGTAAAATCGAGGGTTCTGCCCGGCCCGTGCCTGGGCCACTCCGGGAGCGAGATGACCCCCCTCGAGAAGATCCGCAACATCGCCATCATCGCCCACGTCGATCACGGCAAGACCACCCTGGTGGACGCCCTCTTCAAGGGCGCTCACATGTTCCGGGACAACCAGCGCGTGCAGGAGCGCGCCATGGACAGCAACGACCAGGAGCGCGAGCGCGGCATCACCATCCTGGCCAAGACGACCTCCCTCCACTGGGGCGGCTACCGCTTCAACATCGTGGACACGCCCGGCCACGCCGACTTCGGCGGCGAGGTGGAGCGCGTGCTGAGCATGGTGGATTCCGTGCTCCTGGTGGTGGACGCCTTCGACGGCCCCATGCCCCAGACCAAGTTCGTGACCCGGAAGGCCCTGGCCCTGGGCCTCCGGCCCATCGTCGTCATCAACAAGGTGGACCGCCCCGGCGCCCGCCCCCTCTGGTCCCAGGACCAGGTCTTCGAGCTGCTCATCGAGCTGGGCGCTACGGAGGAGCAGCTGGACTTCCCCTGCGTCTTCGCCAGCGCCAAGCAGGGCTACGCCATGCTGGACATGAACGACGCCAGCGAGAACCTGGATCCCCTCTTCGACACAATCGTCAAGCACTGCCCGCACCCCACGGGCAGTCCCGACGCCCCCCTGCAGATGCTCGTCACGCTCATGGACTGGAGCGACTTCGTCGGCCAGATCGGCATCGGCCGCATCGTGAACGGCCGCATCAAGGTGGGCGAGACCGTGGCCCTGGTGAAGCGGGACGGCAGCATCCAGCAGCACAAGGTCACCCAGCTCTACGGCTTCGAGGGCCTCTCCCGCATCCAGCAGGCGGAGGCCAGCGCGGGCGAGATCGTGGCCCTGGCGGGCATCACGGACATCCGCGTGGGCGAGACCATCGCGGACGCCGCCAGCCCGGCGGCCCTGGAGTACGTGGACATCGACGAGCCCACCATCTCCATGATGTTCATGGTGAACGCCGGCCCCTTCGCCGGCCAGGACGGCAAGCACGTCCAGAGCCGCCGCATCCGCGAGCGCCTCCAGAAGGAGCTGCAGCACAACGTCGCCCTGCGCGTGGAGGACACGGACAGCCCTGATTCCTTCAAGGTCAGCGGCCGCGGCGAGCTGCACCTCTCCGTCCTCATCGAGAGCATGCGCCGCGAGGGCTTCGAGCTCTGCGTGAGCCGCCCCGAGGTGATCCTGCACACGGATCCGGTGACGGGCGAGAAGCTGGAGCCCTACGAGGACGTGACCATCGACGTCCCCGAGGCCTTCATGGGCGTGACCATGGAGCACATGGGCAACCGCAAGGCCGAGATGCAGGACATGGGCAACGAGGGCGGCCGCCTGCGCCTGCACTTCAAGATCCCCAGCCGCGGCCTCATCGGCTTCCGCAGCGAGTTCATGACCGACACCCGCGGCGAGGGCATCCTCCACAGCCTCTTCAGCCACTACGGCCCCTACAAGGGCGAGCTCCCGGGCCGCAAGAACGGCGTGCTCATCAGCATGGAGCAGTGCGAATCGGTGGGCTTCGCCCTCATGAACCTCGAGGAGCGCGGCGTCATCTTCATCCACCCGAACACCAAGTGCTACGAGGGCATGATCGTGGGCGAGCACGCCCGCGAGAACGACCTGGTGGTGAACGTGGCCAAGGGCAAGAAGCTCTCGAACATGCGCGCCAGCGGCAGCGACGAGGCGACCCGCCTCACCCCGCCCCGGGAGCACACCCTGGAGCAGGCCCTGGAGTACATCGAGGCCGACGAGCTGGTGGAGGTCACCCCCAACTTCATCCGGATGCGCAAGCGGGTGCTGGACACCAACGAGCGGAAGAAGACGGAAAAGCGGGCGGAGGTCTGAGTCGGGTCCCCAGGGTGTGGCGGTCCCTCCGTCTGGAGCCGGCGTCTCCGCATCCACCGGATGCGGAGAGGAAGACCGAGAAGCGGGCGGAAGTCTAGCCCCGCCGATGGCATGATGCCCGGGTGACCGGAGTCCGCCCCTACACCGCGCCCCCCCGCTCGACCTTCTGGCAGAAGCTCGGGCCGGGGGGGCTGGCCTCCTTCCTGCTGGCTTCTGCGGGCACCCTTCTGCTGCTGGGCCTGCCCGTGGGCTGGCGCCTGCGGCGGGTGCTGCGGGAGGCGGAGGGCGAGCCCCTGGCCCCCGCGGACCTGATCCTCGTGCTGGGCCGGCGGCTCCAGGACGACCGGCCCACGGCCGTGTTCCAGGCCCGCCTGGCCCATGCCGCGGCCCTCTGGCGGCGGGGGCTGGCCCCGCGGATCCTCGTGGCCGGCGGCGTCACGGGGAGGGCCTCCCGCAGCGAGGCCGCGGCCGGCCGGGACTGGCTGCTGGCCGAGGGCGTCCCCGCCGGGGCGCTGCTCGTCGAGGACCAGAGCCAGCACACCCTCGAGAACCTCTTCCACGTGCGGGACACCCTCCTGACCGAGGGCTGGGGCGACCTCCTCCTGGTCTCCGACGGCCTGCACCTGGCCCGGGCCGGGGCCCTGGCGGCGGGACTCGGCCTGCGGGTCCGCCGCAGCCCCGCGCCGGACTGCCCGCCGTTCCGGGGGTCCCTGGCCTGGTACCGGCGCGCGGCCCTGGAGGCCTTCCTCCTGCACTGGTACCACACGGGCCTCGCCTACAGCCGCCTCATCGGCTCCCGGCGTCAGCTGGAGCGGGTGACCTGAGGGCTGCCAGACTGGAGGGATCATGACTGGCCACTTGATCCTCGTCCCCACGCCCATCGGCAACCGGGGGCCCCTCTCCGCGAAGCCAAGCG
>JAJYBX010000144.1 GCA_021778785.1 Acidobacteriota bacterium | reverse complement strand
CGTCGCAGCCCACCAGCACCATCGTGCGGGCGCCGGCGGTCTGGAGCCGCTCGCAGAGGCCGGCGGTGAGCCCCGTGCGCGGCGGATCCAGGAGGATCAGGTCGTCGGCGGCGCCGAGTCCCTCCGTCACCCAGGCGTCCGCGTCGGCCACGTGGCACTCGGAGGGCAGGCCCAGGGCCGCCAGGTTGCGCCGGGCCCAGGCCACCGCCTCCTCGCCGGATTCCACCAGCACCCGGCGGGCATAGCGGGTCCCCAGCAGGGCGGAGAAGAGGCCCACGCCGCCGTAGAGGTCGTAGAGCACGTCGCCGCGCAGGTCCCAGCCCTCCAGCAAGCCGCCGAAGGCCGCCGCGGCCCAGGGTGGGCTCACCTGGAAGAAGGCGCCGGGGCCATGCTGAAGGGGGCCAGGGGCCAGGCGGTGGGTGATGGGGCCCTCGTCGCGGGTCCAGCCGTCGGGCTCCAGCCGCCAGCTGCGGCCCTTCTCGTCGATGGCGCGGACCTCTCCGGCCGGAGTGCCCGTGGCCAGCTCCCACCGCTGGGGCCGGGAGGGCAGGGCGCGGCCCTCGAGGGCGTCCTGCAGGCGGGGCAGGGCCTCCGAGAGGGCCTCCGCGGCGGCGGGGCAGGCGGACACGGGCACCAGGGCGTGGCTATGGCGGCGGAAGTAGCCCAGGGCGGCCCCGTCCCAGTGGAGCTGGATGCGGTGGCGCCGGGCCTCCGGCGGGGCCGGGTGCCAGGTCCAGGGCACGTCGCCCAGCTGCCGGTGGAAGAGATCCGCCACCATCTGCCGCTTCAGGTCCGGGGCCCGGTCCCCGGCCTCCCACAGCTCGCAGCCTCCGCAGGTCCCGGCGACGGGGCATCCGGCCTGTACCCGATGGGGATTCCGGCTGGTCCAGCGGGTGATGCGTCCCTCGCCGTGGCGGGCCTTCCACTGCACCGTGGCCTCCACCGACTCGCCGGGGAAGAGGGCCAGGGGGGCCTCCAGGAGCAGCAGGCGGCCGTCGGCCCCGTGGGCCACGCCCTTGCCGCCCCAGGCCAGCCGCTCCACGGTTCCGGTCCAGACATCTGTCGGGACCGGGGAATTCCGATATGCTGGCGGCACCTTCTTCTTGGCGGAGCTGGATTCCCCTTTGCGTTTCACGGTCGCTGTCCCTCCCGAGCACCGTAGCACCCTCCACGAGCGGGTCGGACGGGAGATCCGCCACCACCTGGCCTGGGCCGACGGGGGCCCCTCGGAGGTGGTGGTGGGCCTGCCCGGGGAGGGTGAGCTGGTCACCTGCCTCCAGTGGCCCGGCGAGGAGGCGGCGCTGGCCCTGATCGAGGCCGGCTGGGAGCGGCTGAAGGACAAGCAGAACATGGAGCGCCTGCACCACGTGGGCCGGGCACTCGCCTCGGAGCAGCACCTGGACCGCCTGCTGGACCTGATCCTCACCTCCGCCCGGGAGCTGGTCTCCGCGGAGGCCGGCTCCATCTACCTGGTGGTGGGGGAGGACGACCGCCGTGAGCTGCTCTTCGCCCACACCCAGAACGCCCGGGTGACCTGGCCCGCGGAGCGGTTCCGCATGCCCCTCACCTCGAAGGCCATCGCGGGCTACGTCGCCTCGACGGGGTCCGTGCTCAACGTCGACGATGTCTACGAGCTGCCCGGGGATGTCCCCTACGAGTTCAACAAGGCCTTCGACCAGCAGACCGGGTACCGGACCCAGTCGATGCTGGTGGTGCCCATGCAGGACACGGAGGGGATGGTCCTGGGGGCCCTGGCCCTGCTGAACCGGATTGAGGAAAATGACGGGACCCACCGGGTGGTGCCCTTCCTGGCCGAGCACGCCCGCCTGGCCCAGAGCCTCGCCGGGCAGGCGGGCGTCGCCGTGAAGAACGCCAACCTCCGCGAGGAGATCGAGCTGCTCTTCGAGGGCTTCGTGAACGCCTCCGTGACCGCCATCGAGGCCCGGGACCCCGTGACCAGCGGCCACTCGGGCCGCGTGGCGGACCTCACGGTGGGCCTGGCGGAGGCGGTGAACCTCACGCCCAATGGCCGCTACGGGGGGCTGACCTTCACGGACCGCCAGCTGCGGGAGCTGCGCTACGCGAGCCTGCTGCACGACTTCGGGAAGGTGGGCGTCCGCGAGCAGGTCCTGGTGAAGGCCAAGAAGCTGGACCCCGCCCAGCTGGAGATCATCCTGCAGCGGCTGCGCCAGCGGGAGCTGGAGGATGCGTTGGACCTCCTCGCCCAGGCCTGGAAGGGCGGAGACCGCTTCGATCCGGCCCGCTGGGAGCAGGTGATCCGGGATCGGCGGGACCAGACCGAGCGGCTCATCCACCTGGTGCGCCAGAGCAACGAGCCCACGGTGCTGGCCCAGGAGGTGGCCGATGGCCTGGGGCTCCTGGAACCCCTCTCCTACACCCACTGGACCGGGGAACGCCGGGAGCTGGTGGATCCCGGCGATCTGGCCTGCCTCCGCATCCGCCGGGGCAGCCTCTCCGAAGCCGAGCGCCTGGAGATCGAGAGCCACGTGACCCACACCTTCCGGTTCCTGGAGCGCATCCCCTGGACGCGCGATCTGTCGGGCATCCCGGAGATCGCCTACGCCCATCACGAGCGCCTCACCGGCCGCGGCTATCCGCGGCAGCTGGGCCCGGAGGCGATCCCCGTCCAGAGCCGGGCCATGGCCATCTCTGATGTGTTCGACGCCCTCACGGCCCGGGACCGCCCATACAAGGGCGCCGTGCCCCTGGAGCGGAGCCTGGACATCCTCCGGGACGAGGCCCGGGAGGGGGCCCTGGACCACGACCTGCTGGGGCTCTTCATCGAGGCCCGGGTCTTCGAGCGGACCGTCCGCCCGTCCTGAACACTGGAGCCTCCGGGCCCGTGCCGGTAATCTGGAGGCTTGGAGCGCTTCATGTCCGAACGTGAGCCGAGAACGATCGACCTGCAGGGGATCCTCGACCTGCTCCCCCACCGTTACCCCATCCTGCTGGTGGACCGCATCCTGGACTTCGAGCCGGGCCAGTGGATCCGCGGCCTGAGGAACATCAGCTACAGCGAGCAGGTCTTCCAGGGGCACTTCCCGGCCCGGCCCGTGTTCCCCGGCGTCTACATCCTCGAGGCCATGGCCCAGACCGGCGGCTGCCTGCTGCTCCAGGAGATCGAGGACCGGGCCCGCAAGGTGATCTACTTCATGGGGATCGACGGGGCGAAGTTCCGGAAGCCGGTGCTCCCGGGCGACCAGCTGGTGATGGAAGTCAAGGTGCTCAGCCTCAAGGGCCGGATCTGCAAGATGCGGGGGGAGGCCTTCGTGGACGGGCAGAAGGTGGCCGAGGCGGAATTCATGTCCATGCTCATGGACCTGGCGGAGGGGGAAGGCAAATGAGTGCGCAGGTCCATCCCAGCAGCGTCATCAGCCCGGAGGCCCGCCTGGGCGAGGGTGTGGTCATCGGCCCCTTCTGCGTGGTCGAGGGCAACTCCCTCATCGGCGCTCGCACCCTGCTCCGCAGCCACGTGGTGATCGGCCCCCACACCGAGATCGGCGAGGACAATGACATCTTCCCGCACGTCACCCTGGGCATGGGCCCCCAGGACCTGAAGTTCAAGGGCGCCCCCACCCGGCTGGTGGTCGGGAGCCGCAACGTGATCCGCGAGGGCTGCACCATGCACCGCGGCACCGAGGGTGGCGGCGGCCTCACCACCGTGGGCGACGACAACTTCCTCATGACCGGATCCCACGTGGCCCACGACTGCCATGTGGGCAGCCGGAACATCTTCGCCAACAGCGCCACCCTGGCGGGCCACGTGCACGTGGGCGACGGCTGCAACATCGGGGCCTTCTCGGCCGTCCACCAGTTCTGCCGGGTGGGCGACCACGCCTTCATGGGCGGCTTCACCGTCGCCACCCAGGACGTGCTGCCCTTCATGAAGACCGTCGGGGCCCGGGACACCAAGAGCTACGGCGTGAACACGATCGGTCTCCAGCGGAAGGGCTTCTCGAACGAGGTGGTCGAGGGCCTGAAGCGGGCCCACCGGCTGCTGTTCCACGCCGGCCTGCTCCGGGACGAGGCGCTGCAGCAGGTCGAGCGGGAGTGCGGCGCCATCCCCGAGGTGGCCTACCTCCTGACCTTCATCCGCGAATCCAAGCGGGGCATCCATCGTGGGTGACCGCCGGCACGCCACCGTCGCCATCATCGGCCTGCCGAACGCCGGGAAATCGACGCTGCTGAATGCCCTCCTGGGCCAGAAGCTCGCCGCCACCAGCCAGATGCCCCAGACCACCCGCACCCGGGTGCTGGGGGTCGTGGACCGCGGCGAGGCCCAGCTCGCCTTCCTGGACACGCCCGGCATCCACCTCCCGAAGCACGCCCTCAACGAGCGGATGATGGCCCATGTGGAGCAGGCGCTGGAGCAGGCCGACCTGCTGCTGTGGGTGGTGGACGCCAACGAGTACCTGGGCACGGGCGAGCATGCCCTGGCCAAGCGGCTGCGGAAGCTGGGGCGCCCCACCTACCTGCTGCTCAACAAGATCGACCTCCTCTCCAAGGGCCGGCTCCTGGAGAAGGTGGCCACCTACAAGGATCTGATCCCCTTCCGGGAGGTCGTCCCCATCGGCGCCAAGATGGGGCTGAACCTGGATCCGCTCTGGAACCTGCTGGAGCGCGACGCCACCCAGCCGGGCTGGCCCTACGATCCGGAGACCTTCACGGACCAGACCGAGCGGTCCCTGGCCACGGAATTCATCCGCGAGAAGGTGCTCCGCAAGACCCGCGAAGAGGTGCCCCACGGCGTGGCGGTGCTCATCGAGCAGTGGATCGAGCCGGGCCAGGCGGACTACCCGGAGGACATGGATCCCGACGGGGTCTTCATCGCGGCCCAGATCCTCGTGGACCGGGATGGCCACCGCAAGATCCTGCTCGGCTCCCAGGGCGAGATGATCAAGGACATCCGCCAGAGCGCCCAGCGCGAGCTGAAGAAGCTGCTCCAGCGCCCCGTGCGCCTGGAGCTCTTCGTGAAGGTGGACGAGGGCTGGCGGGACCGGCCGGAACGGCTGGATCGGCTCTCGATTTGAAACAGGTGGCATAGCCTCCTCGCCGGAGCCTCGCTTCGCTGGCCTGCCCCGCAGGCCGCTTCGCGATCCGGCGGTCGGCTAGATCGAGAGATCCGTGGCCCGGTGCCCCTCGTCGAGGGGCGGGAGGCCGTCCGCGCCCGTGACAGAGGTGTACTGGCCGCGGACGGGATCGAAGGCGAACACCTCGCCCGTCTCGATCTTGTAGACCCAGCCGTGGAGGTGCAGCATCCCCCCGCTCACGGCCTTGGCCACGGAGGGGTGGCTGCGGAGGTTCTCCAGCTGCTCGAGGACGTTCTCCTCCACCGTGGCGTGGAGCAGCTCGTTCCCGTGGAGGTGCCCGTAGCTCTCCCACATGACCCGCTCGGTCTTGCGGGCGTGGGACAGCCAGGACCGGGTGGCCGGCAGGCCCTCGAGCTTGGCCGGGTCCAGCAGGGCCTGCATGGCGCCGCAGTTGGAATGGCCGCAGATGATGATGTCCTTGACCCGGAGGGCCTCCACCGCGAACTCGATGCCCGCGGCCATGCCCCCCATGTTCTCGAAGGGCGGGATCAGGTTGCCCACGTTCCGGAGGATGAAGAGCTCCCCCGGACCCGTCTGGGTGATCAGGTTGGGATTGATCCTGGAATCCGAGCAGGTGACGAACAGCGTCTCGGGTTTCTGGCCGTGCTCCAGCTCCTCGAAGAGCGTCTGGTGGGAGCGGAAGACCTGGGTC